>JBCECD010000314.1:0-7008 GCA_039206745.1 Bdellovibrio sp.
GATCTGTTGTATCCAAACAAGCCTGGTCAAATTGCGAAGACCTGGAAGCGAATCGCAAAGGAGTGCAACTTCAAATATCTGACGCCACTAGATTGGCGTCACAGCTATGCCACTATTGGCGCTATTCACCTTGAGAAGATGTACAAAGGCAATCCCGCGTTCTTACAACGATGCTGTTTGCACGAGGATTACAGAACCACACAGGGCTATATCAGGACTCACGCGCCAGAATTTTTAGACGTTTTTTCGATGCCTCTTTTCGGAGGCTAGTATGAAATGGGGGCGAGTCTATCACTCGCCCCCTTGGGAAAGAACGCAGCATTACGACTCGTGGTTTGTTGACGTGTTCTTGAATGGACAGAGCGGCTTTATGGTGTGGCTCTGCAACGAATACTTGTTCAGTATTGGCAACCACGAAGCTTCGGAAGATTGGCAAGAACTAAAGTGTAGAAGTTACGACTTGATCTGACACAACACGGAGTGCCGTGGATGTGGAAAACCCAGTTATCCTTTTGTTTCGACGAAGAAACAGAGTCACCACGACTCAGAAAAGGATAACGGGTTAAAATGACCATACAACAGAAAATCATCTCAAACAAATTGGGATTGCTGAATCTTGCCGAAGAACTGGGGAATGTCTCTAAAGCCTGTAAGCTGCTAGGCTTTTCGCGCGACACATTCTACCGATATAAAGAGGCCGTGGACAGTGGCGGGGTTGAAGCGTTGACCGAAAAGAGTCGTCGCAAACCAAATACCAAAAATCGAATCGACGAAGCCATCGAAGCACAAGTGATCCAAATGGCTATTGATCATCCTGCCTTTGGGCAAAAGCGTGCATCAAATGAACTGCGCAAACTGGGTGTATTTTTGTCGCCGGCTGGAGTTCGTTGCGCCTGGCTTCGGCACGGGATGGAGACTTTTCAAAAGCGTTTAGCAATGCTTGAGCAAAAAATGGCTGAAACAAATGGAATCTACACTGAAAGTCAGATGGCTGCGCTTGAAAAGAAGCAGCTGGAAAAGGAGCTTTGTGGAGAAATCGAGACAGAGCATCCCGGATACCTGGGATCACAAGATACATTCTTCGTAGGCACTTTGAAAGGTGTGGGGCGTATTTACCAGCAGACCTTCGTTGATACATACTCGCGAGTAGCGTGTGCGAAGCTGTACAATCAAAAAACACCAATCACGGCAGCGGATCTTCTGAACGACAAAGTAATACCTCTGTTCGAAAACCAAGGATTAGAGTTGCTGCGCATCCTAACGGATAGAGGCACTGAGTACTGTGGCAAAGTTGAACAGCATGATTACCAGTTATTTTTAGCGATCCACGACATCGATCACACGAGGACAAAAGCGAGACATCCACAAACAAATGGGATCTGCGAACGTTTCCACAAGACGGCCTTGCAGGAATTTTATCAACTCGCGTTCCGTAAGAAAGTGTACAAAACAATCGAAGAGCTGCAATTGGATCTTGATGGGTGGCTCAAAGAATACAATGAGAGGAGGCCGCACGAGGGTAAAAGATGCAATGGCAAGACGCCAATGGAAACTTTTATTGACGGAATAAAGATCTGTAGAGAAAAAACAATTAACCAGAACTTGCACTGACAGTACAAAAAATAAAATGCCGAACAAAAGGGCAACTGTCAGATCAAATCTAAACTTCTACAACTAAAGGCATCTTCTTTTGAGCAGTATTCGGCAGAATACGGTACTGGGCAAGACTTCAAATCGGTTGTGAGGATCGAATCAATTTTTCGATCAAATGTCGGCGCGGTTATTGCGGCGGAAGCGATGCTCGTCAAGCACGCAATATAAATTGCAATTAGGGATATGAAGACTTTGATGGGTGTTAGATCAAATGTATGTCGGTTAAGTTCCATGAATTTCATTTTGCACCTCCTATTTTTAGTTGTTCATAATGTCTCTCCATTTCCTGTTATGCCGATAATGGCGATAAAGATTGAAATACCTGTCCCTCAGAGATCGCGCAGTTTCGTCAAGACCGCTTTCATCAAGGCGTTTTACATACTGCGCCCATAACTCCTTCATTTGAAGTTCGAGGCTATTTAGATAATCCAAGTTTTTATCTCTTGAGTTTGGCTCTATGGTCTTAGCGACTGCGGACATGGCAAACATCACCTCCCTTCAAAATACGGAAAGCCTCCTCACGCTCCGATCCTAAATGGATTTAATATCAACCTATTTCAAATAATGTTTTTCCTCCAAAAATTGTCAAGTCGCTTCAATTAAGATTTTGAAAATACTAAATTTTTTGGCATCCACCAGACGAAGAGCTTGACGCAAAAAAAACTGAACACATTTTTTGTGCAAAAAGCGAAGGCTTTATTTTGGAGGAAATATGAAGCCACTACTAAAGAAAATTCTGGTTCCAATAGTAAGTGCAGTAATGGGCGGTGCAATTGTCGTGGCAGCGCTGAAGATGAGTCCGAACCTGCGATCAAAAATCGAAGGATCTGAATCTAAAAACCCTGTTACTGCGGACCCTGTATTTGACGACATTCTAAAAAAGCAGCAAGGCATCAGACAAAACTTCGATAACCTTTTTAATGACGACTTTTTCGGAGGCTCTGATCCATTTGAAGATATGAAAAAGATGCGTGAGCAAATGGACAAGCGCATGGAGAAGTTCGGTATCAAGCCTCACTCGATGACCAATCCCTTTGATTCTTGGTTTTCAGATAAATTCGGCGGTGGGACCGTCAATGACATCTCTAAGAGGGAAGACGACAACTTTGTCTATTACGACATTAAAATTGAAGACCTTAATTCCACCTCCATAAATACGAAGATTGAAAATGGCTACATAACCATAACGGGAACTGTTGAAAAAAAGAGTGGCTCAGATGGAGAGGAAAGCTCTTCGCAGAGCATCTATAAATCGACTTTCAACCGCACCTTCCCACTGCCAGAGAACGTTGATGAAAACAAAATGGAAATGACTCCAGAGAAAAATAAAATCACTCTTAAATTTCCGAAGCGAAATACTTGAGGGAAAAAATTGACTTGCTTACTTGACAGCAAAAGAGAGGAACACATTTTTTAGTTAGAAGTTAGATTTATAAAAACCATAAACATTAACCATAGGAGGTACAAAATGAGAATGTTAAGTCCATGGATGTCCGAGTGGTCACGTCGCAGTTTGTCTCCCGACGTTGCGATGGGAGATGTGTTTGATGAGTTCGACCGAGTTGTAAACAGTTTCTTGCGCCCCACTTATGCCGCAACCGTCAACTTCCAACCAAGCTGTGACATCAAAGAAACGAAAGACCACTATCTAGTAAGCTTCGATATGCCAGGGGTGAAAAAAGAGGATATTAAGATCGAAGTTCAAAACAACCAGTTGGTTATTTCTGGTGAGCGTCAGTATGAAATGAAGGAAGAAGAGGGAGAATCCACTCTTCGCCATGAACGCGCCTACGGCAAATTCGAGCGCACATTCACGCTACCAACCACTGTCAATACCGATAAAATTGAAGCTCATTATGAAAATGGTGTTTTGAACGTCGCCCTCCCAAAAGCGGAAGCTGCAAAAGGACGAACTATCCAAATTCAGAGTGGTCAAAATAGCATTTTCAGTAAGCTCTTAGGCTCTAAAAAAGAAGGAACCAAGGAGCTGAAAGACGTGAAAGTATCGTAACCCTATCTTGAGAAATGCCGCCTTCTGGTGGCAACAAAAATGGCGGTTGTCTCATGTTGAGACGCCGCCATTCGCTTTGAAAAAGCGCATTAAATTTTTGAAATCACTAAACTAAAATTTCTGTGGTCTAGTTTTGGAACCACCCCAACTTGACATTTTTTTTGCCAACATCAAAATTTAAATTAGAAACAGCAGGGCTATTACAAAAAAACTGTAACTTCTTTATTTAAACCGTGCCCGCTGACGTATTAAAGGAGGTACAATGTGAGATCATCAGGTATCCCACCCAACCCGCAACGGTAACAGACAAAATCCACACTTTTAACTTTGATTGACTGGCGCAATTTCCACCGCGTTGGTTGTCGCGCCGTCATTATTAGCCACGAAGGAGGGGCTATGCGGAACGACTGCGTACAATTTGAGTTCTTGGGATTCGATCCCGAATATGAAATTAGAAACTTTGTCGCCAATGTTGCCGAGAAACTTCATCTCAGCGCACCGAGCGACTCAGCAATGAAGGTTGCCATTAAGAGAGGCAAAGGGGTCATTCAAGCCTCCTGCCGTATAGCTTCTCATGCAGGTACATTTTTCGCCGAGGCTGTCAGTGATAGTCCGATCAAGGCTATTCAAAAAATCGAAGAAAAAATCAGTCATCAATTGGACGGCTGGAAGCGCCGCCGCTTTCTGAACGAGTCGTCACAGGCAAAAAAGAACACTGATGGGAGAGTAATATGAGCCTGTTTAACCACGAATTGATGTACGAATTTCAAGCCAAAGACTTAACCCAGACTGAGGCAATTAAGCAGTATGCGGACCATACGGTAAAAGAAATTAAATCCGTGTCTGGCTGGGATACCGACGTTCAGATTCACATTGAGCCAGAGGCAAAAGACAAACGCTTATTTTCAGTTTCCATGAGCGTCTACGGTCTTGGCGAACCCATCATCTTAAAAAAAGAAGGCAAGAACGTGATGGCGGTTCTGAGAAAGGTCCGCAAGGGAGTTTTAAGGCAGGTCTATCGACTGAACAAAAAGAGAATTAGTCATAGGAGAAAAACATTTTTTAAGGAGCAATTTGCTTCATAAACGGAAGGAGGACGTATGGTTTTAGCAGGTGCAAGAGTTTATAACGATGGCGTGGGAATCAATCACGACACTGAAGAAAAAATTCATCAGATCGTGAATACGATTAAAGCCGTATCGCCATCCTCGGACGTAAGCATGAGATTTCTCAAGAGTGGACAAGTTTACGAAGGACTTTTATGGGGTAAAGCAAATGACATTCCCATCGGGGTCTACAAGAGAGGAGTATCTATGTCTCATGTACTGGAGAATCTTCTCAAGCGGGTAAGAAAAGAATGTGTCAAGGTCTGCAAGATGTCTCGTGGACACAATGCGAGCCGTAGGAAAACCAATTTCAATCACCAAGCCGATTTGGCTATGGCAGGTTAAGATTTGGTGGAGGACGTATGGCAAACATCACATCATTCAGAAAAACGAAGGGAGATCAAAAAACTCACCCATTGAGCAAACCCTCAAAGGGCTATGGAGAAAATGTTTTAACGCCTGTAAATCTATATGGCGTCGTTGTTCCTTGGCGACAAGAACTCAGCGGAGGAAAAGAGTCTGACTACAAGTTAGTCTGCTCTAGTGGAATGGAATACTTCCTTGTCGCCGATCAAGAATGGCAAGGCGTATTTTCTTGGTATTGCTGGGAAGAGGTTCGAGTAATCGGTCTTCTCAATCTGGCAACCAAAACTATCATCCCGCAGAAAGTCTTTCCGAAGGGTCCTACGGGAGAGAAAGAAAACGTCATCGACCTTGCGATATGGAAGAGTCGAGAGGCAATAAAGAAAGCCATCAAAAACATTAACGATATGGTCGTCATACCTGCCGCTGTATTGGCAGTAATGGCGCGATAAAAAGAGAGGAGGACACTATGTACGTTGAAAGAACAATAAATCCAATCGAATCGACTTCCATGAGAAGCGACTTAGGAAAAGACAAAAAGTTTACGGAGACGTTTCACGATATTCTTCAGCGATCGCTGAATAGCAAATCAAATTCGCGTCCTCCGAAAATCGAGCTAACGGGCCTATTGATTCCTTGCCATCAAGAAGTTCAAGGCCATTTGTACAAATATAAGCTAGGAACGGAATCAAATGAATACTTCTTGTCGATGTCCGATAAGCTTTCCCGAATTGCTAAAAACGCAGAGTGGGAAGAAGTAACCTTAAAAGGACACCTCGAAGTCGGCGGCAACATATTTGAAGTAGAAAAAATCACGCTGACGGAAATTGACGAACCCACTCAAGTTCCTGCCAGCTTTCGAGAAATGCCTTATGACTTAGAAGCCTATGAGAGAATCATCTTCAAAAAAGGGAAAATTGAGCCTGCCATTGAGTACATGGCATCGTAGGAGGCAATAGTGTTTGATTGGTTCGCAAAACTTTTCAAGAAACCTGATGTCCGAAAGCGTGTTGTTTTAATCACAGGCGCAAGCACTGGCTTGGGATTAGCTCTAACAAAAGAATTACTTGAGTCTGGCAAGTTCCATGTGATTGCAACAGCACGCAAGTCGTCCTTGCATAGATTTGAAGACGCTGGAGTTTTTGAGACAGAAAACCTATGGATCAGACCACTAAATGTTTTGTCGAAAAACGAGCGAGATGCGGTTATCCACGAAGCTATCGAGAAGTTCGGCGGCGTTGATGTACTGGTAAACAACGCTGGCTACTGTTTAAGAGGCGTCGTGGAGCAAGTAAACGAGACAGAGCGGTTAAGACAAATAGATACGAACTTCAGAGCGCCGATGGCGTTAATTCGCGGAGTCCTACCGCATATGAGGAAAAAGCGATCAGGACATATTATCAACATTTCCTCTGTTAGCGGCATGATGGCTATGCCAACGATGTCGATTTACAGCGCATCAAAATTTGCGCTTGAAGGCGCTACGGAAGCTCTTTGGTATGAGGTGCGCCCATGGAAGATTAAAGTCTGCCTGATACAACCTGGCTTTATAAATTCAGATTCATTTAAGAATGTCGAGCTAACGCGAGAGAGCCGAAAGTCCATTCAGGACAAAAACAACCCGTACTATTACCACTACAATTCTATGGCTCCGTTTATCGCAAGAATGATGAGAATATCACCTTCAACTCCAGAAAAAATCGCCAAGAAAATCCACAGAGTTATCGACAGCAAGAATCCCCCGCTTAGAGTTCCCGTCACTATTGATGCCTATTTCTTCGGATTACTAAGAAAGCTGCTGCCTCGAAAGATGTACCACGCCTTAACGCCCACCCGCGCAGCGGGGCCGCGCGGACTTTTTGGAACATAAGCTGG
>JBCECD010000315.1:0-6972 GCA_039206745.1 Bdellovibrio sp.
CCTATTAAGCTGATTGGTGTGGGCGAGCGCATTCAGGATTTGCGCAGCTTCTCTTCGCAGGAGTTCGTTGATTCACTATTCCAGGTTCAATAAATAAAAAGGAGCCTTCCTGAGGAAGACTCCTTTGAGTGCTTATTAAGCAGAGCGATAAGGAACTTATCGCGCTTGCACGTTATCGTAAGCATCCTTACGGTATTTCACTTCCGGAGGATTGTGAGATCCTGAAGTTGCCAGGAACTCAGGAACGTTCGTGCGGAAGTCTTCCAAACCACTCACTCGGATCACGCCATTGGTAGCGCGAGTGTCAGGGTGGCGGTAGTTGATAAAGCGACCTTCATCCACGAGGAAGTAACCACGGAAGTTCGTCGAGTTGGCATCATTCTCTTTACCAGAGTCAATTTCGTAGCGGTCACCGGATTGTCCTGTCGACGCAACATACGTATAGTTCAAAGCCTGAGCATTTGGATATTGATCCACGTCGTAAACTCCGCGCTCAATCAGATTTTGACCGTTGATAACAGGGATCGCTTGTTCAACGATGGTTTTTGCATCCGCAGTCAAACCGTTCGTTTTTTGTGCGCCATCTGTTAACAGTACATAGTTCCAACGCAGAGGGTTCTGATATTTGTCAGCATAGCGAGGAAGTGGCGTGGTCTTTTTCTTAAAGAGACCTGAAACAACTTCTTTCTCACGAGTCGACTCACGAGCATAGACACGATAGATATCTGTTCCCACAGGTAGGATACTGCGGAGATAAGCGATCGCTCTGTTTTCCAAGCGCGTGCAACCGGAAGAACCAGGATTGGAGAACAGATTGCTTAAGAAGCCGCGAGTGAGCTCGATAGCTGCCGCGCCGTCTTGACCCCAGCCGATAGTTCCATGCATCCATTGGTAGTTCATCCCGTTGACATCATCAGCAGGATAAACCTTAGCTGCGAACCAACCGAAAGCTCCATAGAGTGTGTCGTTACCGTGAGCATCTTTTGCAACCCATTTGCGGGCTCCCAAAGTGGTGGAAACACTGTCTGTCAAAGGTGTTGGAATAGAGTTGATGCTTTGACCAGCTCGGTACCAATGAGGATAGTGAGCTTTACCATCTTGATAAAATTTCACCCACTCCGAGAGCTTGGCATGTCCCAGCCAGGTTTTGAAAGCGTGGCGATCTTCTTTGGTTCCCACTTCAGGCTTACCCACAACCATTTCTGTTTCCATAACAAGTTTGTGAGCGCAAGAGGCGCTTTCTGTACAGCGTTCATAAACGCGTGTTTTTTCTGTCGCCACGTTTTGAATGACAAAGTATTTTGATGCCTCTGTCAGAACCAGAGCCTTTGTCAGATAGTCTTTGGAGACAAACAACTCGGGCGCCACATCAGGGCGAACACTGACGGAGCGAATGATTTTAACTTGCACCAAAGGTGTGGCAGCATTCAGGAGATCATAGATCTCAACTTCATCATTTAAAGACAGCTTACCCACGACATTATTGGCTGTTGTGGAGTTACTGCTGCGAATATTCAGGCGGTCTGCGGAAATATAATATTTCTGACCGACTACCAATGTTGATTTATCGATGGCCGTCTGAGCCTGGATATAGGCTTGCGGTCCGATGTTCATGATTGCGCCCCCGAAGACGAGCAATGTGCTCAGGGCAGCACCCCCCCATTTTTCCCTTTTCAAAAGAACCTCCCATGTAATCTGTTATAAAATCAGTCTTCTTTGTATTTGCAGACTGATTGCGGTTTTTGCATTTCTCCCCATCGTGCTTCGATAGGGTGGTTTGGATCGGAGCTGATGCGGTCATCCGCATAGCGATGTGCCAACTCAAGATAGTCTGCTGTGCGACCAGGCATATACTCGAGAGTTCCACACTTCTCGAGATAAGGGCGCGTTTTCTCGATACCGCCGCGAGTGAGGAAACCGAAAAAATTGGCTTCGGAGACGAGTTTTTTCAAACTCTTCATGATCATTTGATCACGCCCCGGAGTGGAGTAAGAATCCCACTGACTGTAGCTCATGCACGAGCCACCTAATTTCTTGCGCAGGTTTTCCCCTGAAGCCACGACGGAAACGCGGTCCTTCACGAGAGCACAGAAGTTTTTAGCTAAACGCGCAAGGTAAGCGCCTTTGGACTCGGAACTTAATGCCAGTTTGCTTTTTACATCATTCGCCCAATTGGGCAGAGTGCGGGCGGAAGCCCCCCCTTGAGCACCGATACCATCTTGCATGGCTGCGGAGTTTTGGGTTTGCCCCATCTCATATTGCTCAAGACTGTAACCTGGAAGTGAAGATATGCTCATTTTATAATGCTCAGGCCACTTCCAATTTCTCAAACCTGTCTCCGCGTTTTTTTCCGGCATAATGAAGAAGTCTGTCACTTCTTTCAGCTCACGCACTTGAGCGGGAACTGTTGAACCAATCAGTGTTAGAATGCCTTCGTTGGATACGGATTTCACAGTGTCCGTGTGGCCGGGCTCCTGTTTTTTACCCCCAAAGAGGCGAAGCAAACTCAATTCAGCTTCCCGAGAAGGTCGCAGCCACACTGTTCCTGCGCGGATTGTATTGCGATTGATCGCTACAGGATAAGTATCTCGTGGAAGAGTTTTCGTGCTTGTTTGTTCAAACACCGAGAACAGGAATCTCTTCACGCGAGCTGTGCCTTCGGAGGCGGAATCGAAAGCACTCGTGCGATTTGTTGTCAGACCAGAGCCATTGCTGAAGACGAAGGGCAACTTATTTTCATAAGCGAAAATCAAGCGAGCTGCATACACGGCATCAGCGCAATCTGTGGCAATCTTGCCATAACGGCCATCAATGAAGATGCGTGAGTGGAATTCTTCTTCAACCCACAGAGCATAACGCTCTTCCCACTCATTACTCCATGAGTTGGTGTCGATCCATACTGCTGCTTTCGCAGAGGGCGCGACGAGAAGTCCGACAGAAGTGCACAGCGCCGCAGCGGTCATGCGAAGCGAATGTTTCATAATAGTTTGTGAAGTCATAAAATAAACCCCATTTGAGAACTAGTTGTTTCCGCTTACAGCAAGAACCATGACAGTTTCAAGCGGGGGACGGAGAGAGCGGAATCGAGAGATGTAACTATGTGAAAATAATAAGAAGAATTGTTGAGCGAGAAAAAAATTCTCGCTGCCAAGAGTGAAAAATTAGAAAAATCTACAGGGAAAAGGAGTGATCAGAGTTTGGACAGTCTCGAAAAAAGTTTAGGAACGAAGAGGAACTTCGCCAGACCTTAGTTGAGAAAAATGTGAAAGAACTTGTCATTACGCAGAGCTCATAACTAACATTCCTCTGTTTACTTCATAAATTTATATTTGTTTTTTGGGGGGGGGGTGATTATGGGAGTACACAGCTGGATATTATCAAGCGTTTTAGTTTGTATGGGATCTTCAGTTTGGGCTGAGAGTGTGAAGCCTGATTTTGGATATATTATCGATGGGAAGAAGGTTAGCGCACGAGATGGGGCTACGAGGGCAATTGTAGAAGATAAATTGAGTGGAGTTGAAGTAGGCAGTTTTAGAGATCGTGTCTCTGGGTTATGGTGGGGCGGTTTTGCTACCTACACGGTGGCACCTCCTCAGAATCTATCTGGGGATTTTAGCGTGGTTGCTGATGATTGCTTAGGAACTCACAAAGGAAGTGGGGAATGCAATTTTAACATCCGTTTCGCACCAAAAACACTGGGATACCAAACGGTCTCTATTCGTAGAGATATATCGGCAACGTACGTCGATGGAGGGACTTTTTCGAATTTTCATATATGGAATATATCGGCAACAGGAGTACAACGTCCCCCTGAAAAATCAGTATGTGAACGAGGATCGATTATAAATGTTGGCGAGAGATCTTTAATAGAGTCCGTCCCAATTGTTGGAACAGGCTTTGATATGGTGTATTCTAGTGCCTATGCTTCGGAGTTTAAATCTAAAACTTCCGTATTGATACCAGATGAGTCTTTTAATCGTGAGGGCTGGACTATTTCGGTTCGTCACTTTTATGACTCTTCACAAAAACGTTTATTTCTAGGAAATGGGAATGTCGTATATACAGATTTTTTTATTCGTGATGGAGATCATTTAGTTTTAAGTCCCCAGGGCGATGAAGTATATGTATTTGATAGTGTAGGACGTCATTGGCAAACTCTGACAGCTTTGACTGGGGCTGTTAAATATGGGTTTAGCTATGATTCGAACTATCGTCTTGTTGAAGTCACTGACGGTCATGGACTTTCGACTCTCATTGCGAGAGATGAGAGTGGACGTATTAATAATATTAAAGGGCCTTTCAATCAAGAAACGACTTTTTTAAGCAATGCCTCAGGACTTTTTAAAAAAATAATCAACCCATTGGGGGCTGCTTATGAAATGACTTATGATAATAATGAGACTTCCGGTCTTTTAAGTACCTTCAAACAGCCCGGCGGTCAGATAACGACATTTACCTATAATGCCAATGGAGAGCTGGTAAGCGATGTCGGAGCTGGTGGAAATTCATGGACATTTGCGGATTTGGTGTCAGGTTTGGGAAGTTCACGGAAAACAGCTCTGAATAGAACGAGTACTTATGAAACGACTTATAGCTCAGCTGGGAATTTAGTTCGAACAGAGGCAACTCCCTATGGCTTAGTGACAACTTACTCAGAAAATTCCGGTATCTCGACGACCAGTGCAAATATTATTGAAACGACAACTCAGCAATATGCAGATGATGCTCGCTTTGGCAGTGCTCACAAACGCACGTCTGTATTCAGATATAAGGCAAATAATGTCGAGAGTACGACTTCTTTGAATCAATCCGTGGTTCCGGCATCTCTCAGTTCACCTTTTGACTTCCAAACATTTACGGAAACGACAACTACTAGTGGTCGAGTGACTTCGAGTGTGTTCAATAAAAATACCATGACTCAGACGGTAACAAGTCCTGCGGGGGCAATTGTTAAAACGAAATTGAATTCCCATGAACAGCCGATTGAGATTCAATTGGGAAATGATACGGTTCAGACTCTTTCGTATAACGGTTCAGGGCAGTTGTCGGCAATGGCTCAAGGATCGCAGACCCAATTAAGTTTTGCCTATAACCCGCAAGGGTACTTAAGCTCTGTGACTAATGCTCGTTCTGAGGTGACGAGTTATCAATATGATTTGGCTGGACGAATTACGAAGACGATTTTGCCGGATGCTCGTGAAATTCAATATTCTTATGATGCTAACGGAAATGTTGTGAGTGTCACGCCTCCGAGCAGACCTCAGCATTCGTTCTTACTGAACGCGATGGAGTTGCTGGCTTCTTATTTGCCACCCAGTCTTAGTGGGATTACAAATAAAGATACAACTTATATATACAATGCTGATAAGCAGTTGACTCAGATAACTCGACCCAATGGCTGGTTGATGTTCAATTATTTTGGCGTCGACAATGGCTTACTTTCTAGTATCAAGTCGGTAGATGGATCGTTTAATTTTATATATTCAAGTACGCTGAAAGGATTAGTCAGCAGGATTTTGTCACCTTATGGACTGGCTAATAATTTAGAATACCGTGGATCTTCATTATCCTCCATTGATAATATGCAACCATCAACTTCCTTCTCTTATGGAAAAGTCAGTTATGGTTACGATACAGATCATCGTGTTATCTCAAGCACTATTCAGGGTAATCTAGCTTCTTCAGCCATTACCACTCACCGAGTATTAAACGGTGATGGCATGCCTACTCAAGTTGGAAGTCTGGCTCTTGCTTATTCTTATCCTTCCGGGCGTTTGAGTACGACATCGCTGGGAACCATTGCGGATAGCAGAACTTATGATAGCTATGGCAATCTTTCCTCTTATCAAGTGACGCGAACTCCAATTGGAGGAAGTGCCTCTATGATTTATGCGTATACTTTAACTCGCGATAACATGAGTCGTATTATGGGCAAGACAGAGACAGTAGGAGGAATGACAACGACCTATGTCTACTCCTATGATTCGGCTGGCCGTTTAACAACGGTCAATAAAAATGGAGTGACCATCACTTCTTCAGTTTATGATGGAAATAGCAACCGCTTGAGTGGGACGGACGAGGGAATCGCATACACCGCTACTTATGATAATCAAGATCGTTTAGCTACTTGGAATGGTCGTAGTTACAGTTATAATGCAAATGGTGATTTATTGGCCATTCAATGGGGACCGAACTCTCAGTCACAATATGCTTATAATGTTTTGGGACACTTGCTCTCTGTGACATTGCAGTCTGGGGCCGTTATCAAATACAAACCAGATGGATTCTTCCGTCGTGGATTGCGGGAAAAAAACGCCGTCGTGAGCTCAGTCTATTTGTATGAACCCAATGGTTCTTTAGCTGGAATTGTAAACAGTAGCGGTGTTTTGCAACAACAATTCTTCTATGGAACGCAAGCTCATTCCCCTGACTACATGATTGCTGGAGGAGTGACATATCGTTTTGTGAAAGACCACTTGGGATCAATTCGTCTAGTGGTGAATACAGCTACGGGCGCAGTAACCCAACAAATAGATTATGGAGTTTATGGTAAGGTGTTGAATGATAGCAACCCTGGTTTCCAGCCATTTGGATTTGCTGGGGGCCTTTATGATCATGAGACGGGGCTTGTTAGGTTCGGTGCCCGGGATTATGATCCAGAGGTTGGGCGGTGGACCTCGAAAGATCCAATTCTGTTTAAAGGGGGGGATACGAACCTTTACGGGTATGTTGGTACTGTCGGAAAAGTCCCAAATGTTGAGCCAAATTTGTATGGTTATAGTTTCAACGACCCGATTAACTTTATTGATCCAGAAGGCTTAACAGGAAGACCTGCGCAGGCAAGGCACGCAGATGGTTCTACTCAATTGTACTCCCAACAATGTCAAAACATCTACGCTTGTCGTAAGTTCGTAAATGATGTTCAATATGCAAAATATGGCTCGTACATTATTCGAAACAATCCGATTGGGG
>JBCECD010000316.1:0-6920 GCA_039206745.1 Bdellovibrio sp.
GGCAACACCTTTTCGAGAACGGGAATCAATTTTAGCGGAAAAAGTTTTACTGTAGAAGGTTGGTTTAAACGCGACTCGGGCTCTTCTGGTTATTCGCTTTGGTCTTTGAGTGGAACCAATATGTCTGTTCAGATGCAACAGGACGGCCGGTCTCTCAATTTGGATATGGGTGTTCCTGGTTCCTCTTCAATATCTGTTTCGTTGCCAGCCCTACTGACGCTTAACGAATTCAACCACATTGCCCTGGTCGTGGACAGTGAAAGTGATATTTTTAATATCTCAATTCTTCTCGATGGGAAGGTGGTTTACTCTCGAGGTATTCGAATTGCCTGCCGTTCATGTGTTTCGAATTTGACATTCAATCTTGGGTCTCAATATACGACGTTTGATGAAGTTCGAATAAGTAAGATTGCTCGGAAAAAGTTTAATATAGGTAATGGTAGCGGACCCTCTGTGGGTCTTGTGGGTGTGACAGCGGGTTCTACGGTTTATACCAATCAGCCGACATTCAATGTGCAATTTGCTGATGAATCTTCGATCAATCAAGCGAGCATGTCTTTGTCCGTCAATGGCGTGATCGACAACACTCTTTCCAAGACTGTGTCGGGAACCACGGGGGTTCTTGCCGGCGCCTTAGGGGTTCCATTACAAAACGGGACCAATGAAATTATTGTCAGAGGAAAGAATCAAAATGGCTATGAGACAGTTAAAACGTTCTTAGTTTATTATATCACTCCGGGCCCTACGGCAGCTTATTCGCCTCAGACGTCGACAATAGGACTGTGGCATTTTAATGCCGGATCTATTTTGCAAGATTCTTCAGGACGATCTTTCAACTGGTCAGGTATTTCGTCGCCAGGGGTTATTACCGGGATTTTTGCTGAAGGATTAAATTTATGGACTGCGACGCCATCGGTGTCCACCTCGGCCACGGCAAGACCCGCGACAACTTCTTGGACCTTTGAGACATGGCTTATGAAAAATGGAGCCAGCAGTAGCTACGCGCAAAGTTTTGATGCAAAACAATTCCTCTCCGTCTCGTCTACGGGCGCTGTGACCTATGGTTATGGCACAACGGGCACGACAGATCTCAGCGTGCTCCCTTTAGACGGAAAATATCATCATATAGCGGTGATTTTCGATGCGAGCAATCCATACCGTCAGACGCTTTTAGTGGTGGATGGGGTCGTGGTCTCGTCCTTGATTAACACCAGTCCCACTAGCATGGTGTTCTCGACGGGAAGTGGTTCTTGGTCTTACTCCAGATTGGATGAGATGCGTTTGTCGACAGGAGCTCAATATACTTTGAACTTCCAACGCCCCTCTCCGTCCGTATTCAAAAACGCTCATAAAATGATGAAACTCAGATAGGAAACTCTATGCGAACGTCACTTCTTTCGATCTGCTCATGTCTGTTAGTTTTATTGACTGCCCTCTCTTCGGGGGCGGCCAATTCAGAGACTTATGTGATTGTTCAGGCGAACAATCCAACTCTGAAGTATCAAGCAGGCCAACAGGCCGTGTTCTCGATCTTTGAAGTGGCGCCCTGGACAGGGCTTCTCGACGTCGAAGTTTTCTATCAGAGCGAGACTTCACCCTTACCGTTGACCGATATGTCGACATTTAAAACTGTCCAGACTCCAGTTTTGGAATTAGGACCGACGGTGATAACTTTTAAAGTCTATGAGATCGAAGAAGAGCTTCATTATCTCTTGAAAGATCCTCGTCGAACTTTGCTTGAAGAGTTTGAGATTGCTTTCAATGTACGACCCCATGACAACACTCCTCCCACATTAAGTTTTTTGCCAGAGGCCGATACGGTTTTTATCGATGACATGCCCTTTATTCAGGTGAGTTATGCGGACGCTCCAGCGGGTGTTGATACAAATACTTTTCAAGCGACTTTGATTGATGAATGGGGAGCACGCACGGATATCACTTCTCTTTTCACAGTCACGGGCAGCTTCGCAACTGTGCAGTTTGATGAAAGTCATAAGCTGCCAGTTGGAGCCTCGTTCCTAGAAATTCAACTGGCTGACTTGAATGAAAATGCGGCTTTGCAGACGCTTCGTTATATAGTGGAAGTGCCGGTGCCGACATCAGGATACTTTATTGGCCAGGTCGTCGATGCTGTGGGAAACCCTGTGGAAAATGCGGAAGTCGAGGTCAGCTCTGGCGGAGTGATCAATCTCACCTCTGAGACGACGACCGATACGCAGGGAAATTTCAGATTGCCGGTTGGGCAGGGTGGAGACATTCTGCTTACTGCGACCAAGGCGGGCTGGACATCGCAAGCGAAGTGGATTGTGGGTCAAGAGGGTAAAGACACCGCTGTTCCGACATTCACTATTAAGCCGTTAGATGTGAATTTGACATTTATCTCCAAATTAACCGGAGGCATTGCCACGAATGCCGACAATACCGTTCAGTTTGTGGTGCAACCGAATAGTGCCAGTGATGATATTTATCTCAACATCACTCAGGCTCGTTCTGGAAATGAACTGCCTGGGGCTTTGCCTATCTTATCTGAATTTACCTATATGGGAACGATGGGTCCGAGCGGAACGACTTTTTCTCCTCCTGGAAAATTGAGAATAAAAAATGAATTAAACTTTCCCCCCAATACTCCCATTGTTGTTGGGATGTACAATAAAGAAACGGGCGTGTGGGAAGACTCGGGCAGTGATGGCATGGTCAGTAGTAATGGAGAGTATGTCGAGTATGATATGCCTCACTTCAGCAGTTGGGATGCAAATCAGCCCGTGGTTCCTCCTGTTGATCAGCAGCCATCAGCGACGTCCAGTAATCCGGATGTAGAAGGGAATGGCTGTAAGCGACCGGGATGTCGTCTCGATGTGGAAAAGGGCAACTTGGGAGTTGATTACGAGCTGCCAGGTGTTGTTCGTTATGGAGTGGAGTATAAGCCGGTGTTCAGCTATTGGAGCCAGTCTGCTCATCCTCTTTTGGTGGCGAGCGCTCAGCAGTTTTTCCGATGGTTGGCGTTTGGAGATCATCCTGATCTTATTCAGGTTGAAATGAGTTTAGGAAATATTTATAAAAGAATATTTTATAAGGGAAAAGGTTCGATCAATAGTGGTGATACCACTTATAACTATCGCATGGTCATGGATGCCAAAGGGGCGGATGGACAGTACTTGCCTACAGGAGTTTATGACTTTGATGTGAGCATTGGTAATGACTATAAGAACTCCCGCTTTGCGACGGCCCTCTATTTTGGGGCGCCTCCTCTTACGCCTTTGGATACGATCACCCCAGAGCCGGTTTCATTAAAATACAATATTAAAAGTCGTTCTATCGTTTTGAATTCTCGCAACTCACCTTTTGGTAAAGGGTGGACTTTGCAGGGTTTAGAAAAACTGACTTTTGGAACAGACTCACGCATCATCTGGGAAGATGGAACGGGAGTGGCCAGCCTTTACACAGGAATTCCGGCGTTTCAATCATCACCAATAAAATTCAAACAAAAGAATCGCGATATCACTTCACTTTCTCTTAAAAATGTTCAGGCCCTGGAGCAGTTGAATGCAACATCTGTTATCGAAAGAGGCGGTTCCTTTATTGTGGCAGATTGCTCTTCCAATCAAGTTTATGCTATTGGACTGGATGGTCGGAAATCTGTCATAGCAGGAACAGGGGCGGCTGGCTTTCGCGGGGATGGCGGAGCTGCGACTCTGGCGCAGCTGTCTTGTCCGTCCTCCATTTATGCGAGTTATGATGGCGGCCTCCTGATTGCCGATCGTGATAATGGGCGTATCCGCAAGGTTTCTTCACAAGGTATTATCACGACCATTGCGGGGATGGGCGCGGGAGGCGCATCGAACAATGGTTTGAAGGCTCTGCATGCAGATATCGGGCGACCGACTTTTGTTTCCGAAGACAAGTTGCACTCCATTCATTTTATTACGGGAGATAAAATCCGTTTTGTTGATCCTCGTGGAAGATTGCAAACTTTGGTCGCTCCGGAGGGCGGTTATTACAAAGCAGCTCTTAAAGACCCAACACAAATTGTCTATGACGAAAAAGACAATTTAACTGTGGTGGACAAGGGAAATAACAGAATTATCAAAATCTTTTTGCAGTCTGGTGAAGTGCGAGTTTTGGCTGGAGAAACCGAAACAAGGGGAGCTGAAAAGGTCACCCGCACTGTGGAGCCCTCTGCTGGCACGCCTTTGGAAAAACCGATTTCTTTTGTCAGGGATCGCAAGGCTCAGGTTTCTTATGTGCTCGATGAAGCAGGGTCTGTTCATGTGATCACTCATGATGGCCGCCTTTTAAAAACAGATCTGAAATCAAAACTTAAAAATCTTATTCTCAGTTATCATGCCGGCCTTGTCGGAGCGAGAAACAGCAAAGACCTTTTGACTTACGTTTCTCCCTCTGGCGATTTCAGCACTTTGGTTCAATTACCTTCAGGCGGATTTGTTCGCACTCAGCCTAACGGCTATACAAGTATCTTTAACGAGTACGGGGTGTTGACTGAGAAGACCACGCCCGATGGCCGAAATGAAACATTCACTTACGACAGCAAAGGGCGTCTGCTCTCCTGGGCTTTGCCGAGTGGAGATGATTTTGATTTTACCTATGATATGTTTTCAGGGCGTTTAAAAGAAGTAATGGACCCGGCGGGCCGTATAACTAAGTTTACGATAAACAATGCCGGCCAACTGGTGAAGATCGAAGACCCTCAAGGAGGAGAAAAAGAATACACTTATAACTCCTTAGATCTGATGACTTCTGAGAGTCTGACCTCCGATCCAAATATAAAAGGCGAGCGGCTGGCGAACCTTTACAACTACTCCGCAAACGGAGTGATAAATCAAAAGACCCATCCTGACGGAAGTGTGCAGACGCTGAAAACCAAAATGGATTTGAATCTTCAGACAGCAACAAAAAGTGGAGAGGGAACTTTTGAAAGCCCTGCCGAACCACCTGTCTATGCAGGCAATCCAGGTGAAGAGGTGAGCGCTGGAAATAGAAAGTGGAATTTTAATACAGATAAATTTGGTGGAGTTACAGACAGTGTAGATGGTTTGGGTAGAAAAACAGTGATGACTCGCGATGCAGATGGACTGGTCTCAATGATTCGCGAACCTCTTGGAGGCTTTCAATCCTTTTTTTACAACAATTTAGGTTTGCCTACGAGTATCAGAAATCAAGATGGGCGGGTTAAGTTAATTCAATACACCAACTTTGCAAAGGTCTCGATGATTCGAGATGAGCTGACGCGGGAAACACATTTTACCTATAACAATCAGGGGAATATCACCGAGATCAGAGATCCTTTACTCAGAACAACCACCTTTGAATATGCCCCTAAAGGTTTGGTCACGAAGGTGACAGATGCGGCGAGCTCAGACACGGTTTTTACATACAATGCTCAAGGCTTAGTTGCGACGATGACGGACGCCTTAAACAACACAACGACTTATGCTTATAATGGCGCCGGCTTGGTCACTGCGGTGACGGATGCTTTGAGCCGTACAACAACCTATCAATACGACAATTTGAATCGTCTTACAAAAGCCATTGATCCATTGGATGGAGAAACTCGCTTTACCTATTCGGCAAAAGGAGAGTTGTTGACTCTGACAGATCCGAAAAATCAGACCACAACCTACACCTACAATGATCGAGGTCAGGTATTGTCGGCAAAGAACGCTTTAAACCAGACCGAAACCTACACTTATGATCCAGACGGATTGATGTTAACAAAGACTCGTCGGGATGGGAGTGTGATTTATTACTCTTACGATCAAGCTCGGCAGCTGACCCGGATCGGAGCACCTGATGAGGAGACGAAGTTCAACTACGATCCAAACGGTAATTTGATTTGGATCGGAAACGGCGCGGGCTCTATTTCGCGCCAGTACTCTGTCGCCAATCGACTTCAATCTGAGACGCAAAATGGGGCGACCATTCAATACCTCTATAATGCCGTGGGCATGAGAACCTCTTTGGCATTGAGTGGCCATATCACTCAGTACACTTACAATCCATTGAATGTCCTGACGGGGATTCAATCGCAGATATCCGGCGGAACTTATCAATGGACTCGGAGTTTGGATGTGCTCTCCAGACCTGTCCAGGATATTTTGCCAAGTGGTGTGCAGATCAACAGAGCCTTTACGGATTTATCTCAACTTGCGAGCCTGAGTAATATCAAAGCCAATACAGATCTTATTTCCAGCTTCGCATATCAATATGATGATGTGGGTAAAAGGATCTCGAACTTGGAAAATATCGGAGTGCTCAACTCTCGAAATGAAGTTGAGGTTCATTCTTCCAACAGCCAGTATACTTATGACGATCTCAATCGTCTGACCGAAGTATCAAGCCCACGAGAAGCTTTCAGCTACGATGTGGTGGGGAATCGTCAGTTCGGTGGAGGAACCAGCCACAATGTCCTGAATCAACTGCTGTCGGATGGAGGCCGTTATACTTTCGAGTACTCTCTTAACGGAGATCTCAAAAAGAAAGTAAACATCTTAACCGGTGAAGAGACTCACTTTACCTGGAGCACGGAGAGTCGTCTGCTCTCTATCCAGGTCAAAGTTGGCGCCACAGTTAAAAGAGGAATCTTCTACCGTTACGACGGTTTGGGCCGTCGAATAGAGAGACAGGTTGCTGACTATGTGGACACTACGCGCTCATCCTTCCGCAGATTTATCTACGACGGGAATCAAATCATCGAAGAGCGTGATCTGAATGAGATAGCAGTTGCCCGCTATATGAACGGTCCCGGCATAGATGATCCGATCCTGGTGTCCCGCAAAGAGGGCGTGTTTGAGTTTACAAAAGACGGCCTCGGTTCTATCCGAGAACTGATTAAATCAGACGGCAACCCTATTCAAAGGTATCGTTACAGTGCCTATGGTGTAACAACTCAAGAGCTTCAGGAG
>JBCECD010000317.1:0-4145 GCA_039206745.1 Bdellovibrio sp.
AACGAAGCGCCTCTGCGGCCAAAGACATCTCTACTCTTATCAAAGACTCGGTCACGCAAATTGAAAAAGGAAACAGCCTGGCAGGAAAAAGTGGTTCCGCTCTGTCTGAAATTGTGACCGCTGTCAAAAAAGTTTCAGATCTGAATAGTGAAATCGCGGCAGCAAGCCAAGAACAGACGGCAGGTATTCAACAAATCAGCAAAGCCATGAATCAGCTGGATCAATCGAGTCAATCCAATGCGGCCTCCGCAGAGCAGATTGCCGCCACCTCCAGCGAAATCAGTGGACAGACGAAAACCAACCGGGAGGTCACCCAGGAGTTACAAATCCTTATTTTGGGGGAGATCTCTTCATCTCCTGCTGCCGGCAACTCAGTCACATCCCTCAATCATGTGAAGAAAAAGAAAATGGAAGAAGATATTATTCCACTCACTAATTTCCGAGTGGGGAAGGTAGGCACTACAGACGAATTCTAATCTTGTTAAAGGACTGATCTATCTTCGGGGGTGTTGGTCACTCTGGCCAACACCCTTTTTATCGAGCCCCCAACGCACATGGCGCAATGCCAAATCTGCTAAAATTTCTTGCTACTTCTTGACCCGTTTAAACAAAAGGCTTTGTATACTAGCATCCATTAAGGAGCTATACCGTGATCAAGAAAAGTCTACTTTTTTCTGTTTTCATTTCCTTTGCAAGCTTAGCGTTCGCTCAAACTGAAGTCATGAACACATGCATAGAAACTTCACCTGACATCCAAAGCAACAAAGTTTGGAGTGATAAATTCGCCGCCGCTCAGTCTTTAAATTTATCCCAGCTTCCCAAAGCAAGAATGGCCTTCTTCCGCGAGAACCAAACATCTTCTCCCGCTTACCCGGATATCCTGATTGTTCTCGACACCTCAGGCTTAGTGCCCATGGGCATTGCTGACATGTTCTACGATGGCAAACAAAACTTCTCTTTGACCTTTGATTCCATTGTTTCATGGTTGCGTGGCACCAAGCAAAACTTGCTGACCCTAACGTCGACTATTCAAGACAACGGTAGAGAAGACCTGCAAATTTATTTCGAAAAAAATTACCTTCGCCTGGGGCTTTCCAGAAAAAAAGTTTCGGCGACAATTCGCAGATTTGATTCCTGGCTGATCGTACAGTTTAAAATGGTGGACATGGAGAGTAACGGCAAAGCCACACAAACCTCTTATTTTTATGGCACAGCTCACATAGAGAAAAATCTTCTGCCCATTCGATGAACGCCCCCTTTCAAAATATCACCTGGATTGAAAGCCACTTCCAAGAGATCCTCCCCTCTGACGAAGTGGTTTTGGATTTAAAGTACGCAACTTCTGATAATTTCATGCGCCAGGATGTCTATCAGAGCTTTCATCGCTGCTTCCTTTCGCCGTTAGCCGCTCAGCATTTTCAGCAAGCCTGCCTGCGCTTAAGCGACCAGCATCCCTCTCTGCAATTTCGTATCTGGGATGCACTACGACCTCGCAGTGTTCAGGCACAGTTTTACAGTCACTTACATGGAACACCTTTTCAGGGCTATGTGGCAGCTCCGTACCCTGGTTCTTTGCATAATTATGGCATGGCTTTGGATCTGACTTTGCAAAATAAATCCGGCGAGCTTTTAGATATGGGAACAGACTTTGATGATTTCCGTGATCTAGCCCAACCCCAATTGGAGGAGACCCTCCTGGCGTCAGGGAGTCTGACTAAAACTCAATACTCCAATCGTCTTTTGCTTCGCGAGATCATGGAAAATGAAGGCTTTAAAGTTCTGGCCCATGAGTGGTGGCACTTTAATGCCCTTCCCAAGGAAGAGGTCTGGCACAAATTTCCTGTTGTCGAGTGAGGGCTCGAGCCTTGCTCCACCCCTCACAAAACTAGAAAAAATCTACATTTTTAAAACTATGCGCCCTTCGATCTGACCCGCCTTCATTTTCTCGAAGACATTATTGATGTCTTCCAAGGGAGCAGTGCTGATAGTCGCTTTGACCTTACCTTGTCCTGCAAAATCCAAAGCTTCTTGCAAATCCAAACGGGTTCCCACGATAGATCCGCGCACGGTAATACCTCCTAAAACCATATCAAAAATGGAGAGAGGAAAATTTCCCGGTGGCAAGCCATTCAGAGAGACAGTTCCACCACGAGAAACCATTCCCAAGGCTTGTTCAAACGCTTTGGGTGATACGGCTGTAACAAGAACCCCTTGCGCTCCTCCCGAAGTCTGTTTTTGAATTTCCGCTGCCGGGTTCGCCGAAGTCTTAGCATTCACAGTGATGGTGGCGCCCAGACGACGAGCTAATTTCAATTTCTCATCATCGACATCAACAGCAGCGACATTCAATCCCATCGCTTTAGCATATTGCACAGCCATATGTCCCAGTCCACCGACTCCAGAGATCACCACCCAATCACCTGGCTTAGTGTCGGTGACTTTCAAGCCTTTATAGACCGTCACACCCGCACACAGAACGGGAGAGATCTCTTCAAACCCTACATTCGCGGGCAGATGACCCACGTAATTGGGGTCTGCAATCACATACTCAGCAAAACTCCCATTGACGGAATAACCTGTATTTTTTTGATCCACACACAGAGTTTCCCACCCACCGAGACAGTGCCGGCAACATCCACAGGCCGTGTACAACCATGGGACACCCACTCGATCCCCTTCTTTGACATTCTTAACGGCAGAGCCGACTGCTGAGACATAACCAACCCCTTCATGCCCAGGAATAAAAGGAGGATGAGGCTTCACCGGCCAGTCCCCTTCCGCGGCATGCAGATCCGTGTGGCATACGCCTGTCGCTTCAATTTTCACCTGAATTTCATGAGCCGCGGGAGTGGGAACATCCACTTCTTCAATTCTGAGAGGTTTTCCAAACTCTCTCACGACGGCTGCTTTCATTTTCTTAGCCATAATCATCTCCTTATGATGCGTGATTTATAATGAAAGCCTAACACAACAGAGACAGCGAAACATGATCGCCGTCATCTGCCTGTTATTTATCAAGAGGAGAATCAATATGAGATAAATTTCTTACTACTTATGACTCACTACCAAAGCCGTGAGAGCTTCCAGACTTTGAGGTTCCAACAATGAAGCTCTGGTAGAGGTCAATTTAGATAGAGCATAAGAAGATTCTAAGGCCACCGGATTGTCTGGGTTCTTCATAGTGAGGGCAATAAAGGCATCCGCCGTTGAAATGATATGAGTCAAAGGATGAATTCTGTTTTTATCAATTCGTCGTGGATATCCCGTTCCAAGAATGTCCTCATGATGCTCATAAGTAACCTGAATCACATCGGCGGGCATGCCCTTCATCAACTCCAAGATTTCTTTTCCTCGGGTGCAATGTGTCTCCAACAAAGCTCTCTCCACCTGATTCAGACGCACTCGAGATTTATTGAGAATATCTGGAGAGATTTCTCGCAAGCCAATATCGTGGAAAAGCCCGGCAAGCGCCACCTTAAACAAAGTCTGGGGAGAATGGATGCCCATTTGTTTGGCCATCATCACCGAAAGCACACTGACTGACAGACTTTGGGCATACAGATAATCCGTATGCGTGCTCAATTGGTCCAACATATCAAAAATATCGGGACTATCGAGAATGACTGTCATACTGGATGCCAAGAAATTTTTTGCATTATGAAATAAGGCCTCGTTCATACCTTTGGCATAAGCTTGCTGTGCCAACATACTCCCGGTATACTGGATGAATCGCAGTTTTTTCGCCGGATCCACTTTGTTGCTCTCGTTGACCATTTTTGACAGATTGACTGTGAACCCCACAATTCTCACAAAATCTTCCTGCTGTACATACAGATAATCAACGCCCTTTTCTTTAAAGCTCTGAACTTTGTCTTCAGGAATCTTTCCGCCCTTATGAGCGATCTTAATAAATTTATTTTCTGAAACCCGGATAAAAACACCATATTCGGTATCTCGCTCCGTCAGGAAGTCCTCAATGGGAAGCTTGCAAAACTCTCTCTCAAGATCTTTCCCTTTGACTTTGTTCTCTTCTTTTTTTAGAGTGGCTTCCCCCAGAATGCGATCCACTTTGGCCTGCATTTCATTCGATTGAAAAGGTTTGGGAATAAAATCCACGGCACCCAACAGCATTAATTCCTCAGCCT
>JBCECD010000317.1:4155-6815 GCA_039206745.1 Bdellovibrio sp.
AGGTTTGGGAATAAAATCTTTCGCGCCCATTTGGTGAGCTTTGGTGGTTTCAAGGATTTCCGAAAAACCCGTCATCAGTATGACCGGCACCTGCTGTTGCTTAGCCTGAATCCATTCCAAAAGCTCAATCCCCGAAAAATGTGGCATTTGAATATCAGAGATGACCAGGTCTGGAGTACTCATCATGATGAGCTCCTGCGCCACCCGCCCATTGGACGCCTCCATGATTTCATACTTGGAAGCTAATATACTTTTTACCGCGGCTCGGAAGAACTCATCATCCTCAACTAATAATATCTTTTTCATCATGCGCTCTTTGTAAGGGGTTTTATCTGATTTTTTGGCAACTCAATAACAAAACAAGTGGTTGCTTCCTGAGCATCCACATAAAGTCTCCCATGATGGCTTTGAATAATTCCCAAAGAAATGCTCAAACCGATTCCCGTGCCTTTACCTATGGATTTGGTGGTGAAAAAAGGTTGGAATATCTTATCCAGAACCTCGGGCTTAATACCTGCTCCAGAATCTTTGATCCGAATTTCTATATCTTGGTTCTTCTCTCGCAGCTCGATCTCTATCCATCTCTCGGATAAACTCTCCACCGCATCCAGAGCATTCGTGACCAAGTTCAATAAGACCTGCGTGATCTCAACCGGACGACATTCCAACCTTATGGTCTCCGCCGGAATCCTCCATCTCAACTCTACTTTTCTGTTGGTGAATTGATCACCACACAGGACAATCGTATCCTCAATGGCCTCTTGCACAGAGAAAGACTCCATGGGATCAGCTTCACCTGAGCGAGCAAAGGTTTTAAGACCTTTTATTATTTTAGCCATACGATCTGTCATGGCGTCGATTTTTCCCAGGTGCCCGGTAACAAGTTCGATATCGAGAAGATCGCTCTGCACTTCACTTAAAGCCTGTGACGCCAATATTTTAATGGTCGCTAGAGGGGTATTGATTTCATGAGCGATCCCGCCCATCATTTCGCCCAAAGCTGACATTTTGGAAGCTTGCATGATCATTCTTTTTTGTTCCTCGATTTCAGTGAGGTTGACCTTGTGAAACTCACTCACGACTTCAGAAACTTTTTTTTGCAAAACAGCATAGAGAGTGACCCAGAATAAAATGAGAAATAAAATCGCACCCCATCCGAAGTCATGGGCTACCAGAACACCGTTCGAAAGTTCCACGTCGTGATCAATAATATAGAAATAGAGAGATGCCATACACAAAATAAATGACATCACTATCGCGGCCATGATCCGGCCCACAAAGCGATTTGCGTCCTTTTTTATCTCGAGAATGGAGACAGGAAGAGACTGAGTTGTTTTTATATGTTGGTTCACGTGATCCTCAATTCATCTCCTCTATCGGAAAAATAAATAACTGTTTAAGCAAATCTCCCTCATATTCCATTTTCGTAATGCTCATGTTTTAAAATGAGTTCATGCCATTCTTGTCCTCATGAATATTAAATTTTCTTAAACATCTTCTGGAGTCTATCTGTTTGACCGAAATAGAGGATATTGTTCTCCAAAGCATAGTAACAAAGAGAGACAACGCATGTTGCCTGATAAATTAGATCCTCGCTGGGAACGTTTGGTAAGAGACCAAAGGGATATTCCTTTACAGGGGCTTGCCACCAAAATGATTCTGATGCGCGTGCGACTTCTCGTCAAAGCAGATCCCAGCGCCGAAAAAATCCAGGAGGCTGTCAACATCGCCTATGATTTTTTTAAGAAAAATGAATACTCAGTTCAGGATGATATCAAAACAATTTTCGAGCAGGACATTTAGGATGAAAACACTTCACACAGTTGACGAAATAAAGAAGCTTCTTTCACAAGGTAAAGCACTCTTTTTGGCCGGAGACGAAAAGTTGCTCTGCCAACTTCCAAGCGGAAACTGGATCGGTGGCACCATTCCATACTTTATGAGTGAAAGAGGAGGGCTGCTCACTCACGATTTGATTCAAGTCACAGAACTTCCTTCTTTTGTGTCAGATATTCGCATTAAATCTTATGACCAAACTCAGCTTCACAATATTCCCCGTGATTATGCCAATAATGGCGTTTCATTGATCGTCATTCCTGCGTTCTCCGGAGTTCATGAAATCTTCGCCAAGGACTGTTCGACTTACGACGGCCTTTTTGATCGCCCTCTTGTTGGATGGATTACTGGCATTGATTTAAGCCAAACCGAAGGGGCGACTCCTAAAGTTATGGATGGCTCAACCGGTACCATCTACACAAATAAAGCCCTGGTCATGCATGTCAGTTTGCCGGATAAAAAATACGGTAAGGTCAATATTCTTAATCTCTTTCATCAAGGCCATGGCGACATCATTACCTTTCCGCAGACCGGTTTTGAAACCACGGACTGCGTGATTAATGGAAAACCAGGAAATTTCGCCGAGTATATTCAAACCCAGCATATCAATACGCAACTGCCACTGGTTGCAAACTATCTGGGCGCAATGATCAATGTCAGCGTTCGCAATTGTGACACTGCCAATAAAAAAGTATCCTTTTATGCCCCGGTATTTCCCGGCATTGAATATCGTTTTGCTCACCCGGTTGATAATTATGAAGAGAGTTTTAAAGCCGAACTAAATAAAAGAAATGTGCATCCTGTTTTCACGTGCAATTGCATTC
>JBCECD010000318.1:0-6790 GCA_039206745.1 Bdellovibrio sp.
GTTCAGAGCTGTCGAGCTGGACCACGGGCGCAATTCTGTCTGTTGACGGAGGCATCAACCTCACATGATTCTGACTTTGCGATCCTCTTTTAGCAGTGCGCATTTTTATCATCAGCCTCTCTGGAGCGAGGAGCAGAACCTCCATGTCTTTGGTCGTTGTCACACGCCCTATGGACATGGCCACAACTACACTCTCGAAGTGGCCTTTCATTGCCAGAGTGATCGCAGTGAGCCTCTCCGCCAGAAGTATCAAGCTCTTTTGCAAGAGTTGACATCCGTTATTGACCATGAACATCTTAATTTTGTTATTCCGGAATTTAAAAACCAAGTTCCTACCACCGAGAACATCGCCCGCTATTTCTGGCAGAAGTTGTCGGCACGAGTTCCAAACTCAGAACTGGTTTCCCTCCGGCTTTTTGAAATGCCCCAACTTTGGGTGGAGATCACAGCATGAGTGAAGAGAAAGTTCGTTTATCTAAACTAATGGCCGAGCGAGGCATTTGCTCTCGTCGTGAGGCCGACGAGTATATTGCGCGAGGTCTGGTTCTTGTAAATGGACAAAAAATAGATCAGCTGGGAACAAAGGTCTCTCCTGACGTTTCCATCACACTCGAAGCTCAAGCTTTAAAGCAACAAAAACGCTTGGCCACGATCATTCTCAATAAACCTATTGGGTATGTATCCTCTCAGCCGGAGCCTCCCTATCTGCCCGCGATCAAGTTGATCACTCCGGAAAATCAGTGTGAGACTTCTAAGCAAAAGTTGCGCTCGGAACACTTTCAAGGCTTAGCCGTGGCCGGGCGTCTGGATATTGATTCCCAGGGGCTTCTGCTCTTTACTCAAGATGGTCGGATCGCAAAAAAAATCATCGGTGAAGATAGTAAATTGGAAAAAGAATACCTTGTTCGCGTCGAAGGCTCCCTTCCCGACGACAAACTGAAACTATTACGCCATGGACTGTCTTTAGATGGAAAGGCCCTCAAACCGGCCCAGGTCGAGTGGCTCAACGAAGATCAACTGCGTTTTGTTCTCCGCGAAGGCAAGAAGCGGCAAATCCGTCGCATGTGTGAGGCTGTAGGGCTGCGAGTGACAGGGCTTAAGCGAGTGCGTATCGGGCGCCTGCGGCTCGGCTCCTTACCGGAAGGTCAATGGCGTTTTTTGGAAGATGATGAGTCTCTGGATTAGGTGAGTCTTTGAATCCAAAGACTGTCGCTGCTTGAAAATTCAGATTGTTTTTTCTTCGTTTAAGTTTTCGTAAATTCGCCGCACTTCTTCAGATCCGTACTTTCTTTCAAGTCGCCTGACCACGAAGTGCCCACGCGCCATATCTTGAAAATGATCCATAAAAAGCACATTGATACCAGCCCCACCTAGAGCGCCGATCAGGGGCATCGCTTGAGCAGCCAGCTTTTCTCCTACCACAATCTGAAAGCGTGAAGCGATCTTCGCAATAAAACGGGTTAACAGAGAGGAGCCCTCTCCTGCCAGACTTCGCCCGGCTAAAGCACTCACGGCATCAGCAAAAGTGCTTGCTAAGGCTGTACGAGTCATAAAATATCCCGAACCCGCAGCATCGTCAGACGTTGCTCTTCCTCCTAAAGCAAAGACCTCCACGCAAGCCAGTTGAGCTTCAGCCAGCGTGAGATCCTCGCCTTCGCTGCGAGCGATATCGAGAATAGAGCGCATCATCAACATCGTCGATACAGGAAGCTCCACAATCAAAGTGCTCGCTCCCAACAATCCTCCCAGACCTCCCGTGCCCGCGACCATCAGCTTGTGAATGCCGTTGCTGGAATTCTTATGTTGCGCACTCTTCTCCAAAGTAGAAAGAGCTCCATGTAAAGCCACTCCAATCGCTTTTTCTGAAGCTTTGTGAACAAGAGATTGCACTTTCGAAGGAAGCAGCTTCATGCCCTTTTCAAGTGGAGCTCCCACCACTCCCGCGATGCGCGCGGTGAGACCGGGTCTTTCCAGTAGATATTTTGCGTTTGCCAAAGCTTGAAGATCTCTTTGCTCCATAAAACTCCCTCTCTTTAAAATTACCCGATAGGTCCAGCTCCGGCAATCGACTCCTTTTCGACTTGTGTGGTGAGACAAGAGATCATACAAGAAAATTATGAAACACCGTTCACGCCTGCGAACTGTTATGAGGCATTTTCGACTTGGAATTCTAAGAACGTGAGGAAAGTGGATTAATAAAATCCAAACGCAAATCTTCCAAATAGCGAATTTCCGCCGCGCTGAAACCCGCCTGCGAACGCAGTTCGCGATGAATAGGCTCGACTCTTTTTGGCAAACGCTGACGAAGCGAAGTCATGCGCTGAAAGAAATCCTGATCAGGGTCTAACTTGTTATCCCGACAGATCGTGCGATACCAGCGCGAGCCGAAGTCCACATGTCCCACTTCTTCACGATTGATCTGACGAACAATTTTCTGAATCAAACTCTGCGATGCCGGCCCCTCCAGGCGCTTAATCAGAGTGTCTCCCGCATCTAAACCACTGCCCTCGAGATAGCGATGCACAATCAAAATCCGATCGAGGATATCGTCCTGAACATCCACCGCCTTCCACAGAGCCAAATGCACGGGCCAATCTCCCCATTTGTATCCTAAGCTTTCCAGCCCCTCGAGACACATGCGCAGATGCTCAGCCTCAGAAACAGTAAGGGCTACGAGCTCTTCGCGGAATCCTTCCGGCGCTTCGGGATACTCGGCCAAAGTTCTCAATCCCAACTCCATAGCCTGAAGCTCAATATTGGCCAGATCATGCAGCATGCGCGCCTGGCCCTCCGGGGTTGAAAAACCTTTTTTGGGAGGATGCAGTTTAGGGTGTAAAACAGGGATATCTCGAGCTGGATCCACTGGAACCAGGTCTCCGGCCCCTTTTTTCCAGGCCTCTTCACAGGCCGCTTCTATATTTTGAATCTTGGTCCAGATATCAGGGGTCAAAAAACTCAGCATGAGGCCTTTTACATCCTGCTCCCTTCCTTGCCAAATATTTAGCAATTTGCTGCAATAGCTTCCCGGGGGTACACATGGGAAAGTCATGGAAAAATGCAGGAAAAGTAGAAAAAGCCCAACAAAAAGGGCAAATCTTTACCAAGTTGGCGCGGGAGATTGCCGTTTCCGCCAAGGCTGGTGGTCCCGACCCCGCAGCGAATGCTCGCCTGCGTATGGCTATTGATGCCGCTAAAAAAGTTTCTTGCCCGAATGATACGATTGATCGCGCGATCAAAAAAGGCGCGGGCTTGTTGGACGACGGTAAGATCATCGAAGAGATCACCTATGAGGGCTACGGCCCCCATGGTGTCGGCGTCATCGTCGAATGCCAAACCGATAATAAACATCGCACAGCACCGGATATGCGCCACGCTTTCAAATCCCATGAAGGCAATATGGGCGAGGTGGGTTCCGTCGCTTGGATGTTTGATCGCGTGGGACTGATCGAAGGCACCAAAGAAGGTTCTTTTGATCCTGATGAAGAGGCGATCGAAGCTGGTGCAAATGAAGTCTATGGCGAAGAAGGCACCTATGAGTTTTTCACAGGACCTGAGGATGTCGATGCTGTCCGTGAGGCTCTCGTGAAACGCGGTTGGAAAATTACTAAAGGTGAGCTCTCTTTCAAAGCGAAGAACATCACGGAGCTCAGCGATGAGCAACGCAAGGAAGTTGAAGAATTTTTAAATTATCTCGATGATATGGACGACACTCACCGGGTTCATGCCACTATTTAACTTATTGAATAAACTCGATTGATAATTTGTAAGACGTGACAGGAGGATTTACTGAAACAGTGAGTCCTCTTTTTTTGAGTTTCACCTGAACTGGTCCCTTTAATTGTTGGTGCTTTCAACGCACGGGTTTCGTTATGAGCCTTTGCCATTCGAGCGCTTATGGCCCTCATAAACCTTCTCTTTACTGTTTTATTATTAAGTCCGGGCCTTGGACTATTGGACTTGTTGCAGTTTTATATTTTAGAGCTCCTGTTTGATCCTCAACACTGGACCCGCTCTCTCTCGGTTGCATTGTGATATTCTCTTCATATAAGCCCTAGGAGGTTCTATGAAAATCGCAATCGCCCTGGTCTGTCTGATTTTGCTTCTTTTGGCGGTTCCGAAATTCGTTCACGGAGTTGATGCGAAAGCTCCGAATGGCGGAAGTCACGATGCCGCCACAATCGTCGAACAGCATGAACTGAGAAAAGACCGACAACAAGATGCAGACTGTCTGCCTGCGCAGGGAAAAGAATCTCACTTGCGAGATCTCGCAACGCTAGACCCTAGCGCGCAGCGACCGCAATGCCCTCAAGGAGGAAGCATCAAGCAGCAACCTGAGAAAAAAGGAAATCACCTGACAAAATAGTCAGATGACGCGCTGTAGGCGTAAAAAATCACCAGGCACCTTTTTTAAGGGCTTCGGAGATGTAGGAGATGTTGGTGACGTCTTCGCCGCGGCAGTTGGTGTCGGTGCAGTGATTGCTCGCTGTGCATTTGCGGGCGGAGTCGTAGAGGAAGTCGGTTTCGCCTCGGACGAGGATGCCGACAACTTCATGAGTGGCAGCATTGAAAACCGGAGATCCGGAGTTGCCGCCATAGGTGTCCAGGTTGGCCTGGAAGTAAGCCCCCTGCTGGAAGCGCACCGTGGCTCCGTCAGCGACTTTAGTGGGAAGTCCCGAAGGATGACCTACAACATAGATTGCATCTCCCGGCTGAACAGGCTCTTTTTGCAAAGTCAGAGGACGATGATTGATCACTGGACGATCGAGACGGACCAAAGCGTAGTCCTGAGCTCCAGAGTACTCCCGCGCAATCACTTCTTTGCAAGCGTAGATTTCGCTCTCCGGAATCATCTCTGAGAAGTTCTTTTCGTCAATCATGCGAAAACCAAAAACAAAAGAATACACCGAGCAATTAGAAGAAGAAATACAATGTCCCGCCGTAGCCACCAGATCCTCACCCACCAAAGAGCCCGAGCAATTCGCCACCGTTGGCTGATCATAGAAAGGTTCATCCGAACACAGGTTCATGTTTTGACCAAACTTCACCGTCCGAACCTTGGCAAAACCCTTGCCGTCTTTCACCAGATCATAATTTAAAATCATCGCCGCTGTGGAATCAGCAACCTCCAACACCTGCGGATTTTGCACCTGATAGACATCAACGCGATTGTCCTCGCCGTATATAACCCTTGGAGTGATATTAACAAAACCGACAGAGAGAGTTGCAGCAAAAGCGACACTGACAGATGTGATAAGCGAATTCCGTTTCATACAGTCCCCTCGGAAAACCCGTCCTTGAGTATTCCCTTCTTCAAATCTTCATCAATGCGGACTTAAAAGACAAACTCTTTTTTTAAATTTTATTTTTTTGTGTTTTGCAGATACGCGAAGGCCGTCGCGTATAATTTGATCTGCTTCAACATCGAGTGCAGACCATTGGCCCGACTGGGAGAAAGATTTCCCTCAAACCCCAAAGCTCGCAAAAACTCCGGAGGTGTTGCCAACACTTCTCGAGGTGTTGAGTTCGAATACACCGATAAAAGCAAAGCCACCAACCCTTTGACAATCAAAGCATCACTGTCACCCTGCAACTGCATATAGCCCTGCTCATCCAACTTTGCCACTAGCCATACCTGCGACTGACACCCTTTTACAATATTGTCATCCGTCTTCAATTCTTCCGACAGCTCTGGCAAAGCTTTCCCCAAAGCAATGATCTTTTTATAACGATCTTCCCATTCCGAAAAAACCGAGAACTCCTGAATGATTTTCTGTTGTCGCTCCTGAATTGTCATCGCACCACCCTACTGAAGCTGCGGCAGAAGAGCAAATAGATCCTCTTCCAAAACCTGGCCCTGCTCACCAAGAAGCTCGTGAAAAGCCCTCTTATCCATATTGCCTATCACTTGGTAGCTCTTTTTGTAAAAACCCTCTTGGTCCTCATAATAGCCATTCCACAACTCTCGAGACTTTTTTTCCGGCAAAACCCACGAGCTTTTTTCCGCCGCCGTTCCATCCTGACGGTTGTGATAATCCAACAAGGTCATCACTTGGCGCGGGGAAAAGTCCAACAACACCAACGCCTCTTCCAATAAAGCCAACTCCACATACCACAGATAATTACTGAGTTTTTCCCAAAACTTCAAACCCACTTTGCCATACGAGCTCTTACAAAAGAACGTCGTACACACCACACCCCGATGGCGCCACACATTGCAATTCTGCCGTTCCTTATTGTAATACGGGCAAAGCCAATCCTCTCTCTGACCAAAATCTCCCTCGGTCCTTTGATTGAACTCCACCTGATAACGAACCGGAGCCACCAAACCTATAGGCAAAGCATACTCACGGCGCTGAATTTTATCGCGAAAAATATCCTGAGCTGCTCCCTGACTGGCATCAGTAAAAATCGCCCCCACCATATAGTTCGGAAGAAAAGGATGAAAGGTGCAACACTTGAGATCCTCGCGGTAATGAATCTTTCCCCTATGGCGCGGCCTTGCCATCGCACAAGAGTCACAAGTCGCCTTGGTCTCTACCGGCTCAAACTGCAGAATCTCGCGCGGTAGCAGATCTTCGTATATTTTCGGGAGCTGATACTTTAAAAGCATAAAGCGCCCTTATATCACAGCACCGCTCTTAAACACCCTCATTTGAAAACTTTATCACAAAATGCTCCGCCGTTCCCTCGATCGCAAACAACCCCGCTTCATCGCGATATGAGAACCGTTCTCCTTTGGCGTGAAACTGTTCAAACAAAACACGAGCTGCATCGCCTCGGACTTCCAACG
>JBCECD010000319.1:0-6535 GCA_039206745.1 Bdellovibrio sp.
GTCTGAAGGTGTCGGCTTGAGTGGTTACTTTTTTAGTGATGCCACTTTCCTTAAGAACCAGTCCACCACGCGAGAGAACCAACTTGGGTTCGCGCCATCACGAGCATTTAAGTCTAAGCGAACTTTAACCTCTGTCGCAAAGCGCTCCATAACGAGCTTGGAGAATCGATCCACAAGAAGGCTCAAGGCTATAAAGATCGTACTAAAAATCAAGAATATCACCAGCAAAGGAGTTGAGACCATCTGTTCGGTGGGATACATCACCGTGGCGCGGACTCCGGTATTCGCTTCGGCTTTGCACATAGTAATTTGGTACTGAATACCAGACCGAATGCAATCGGGTGAAAAGCTTCGTCCGTTGTCGGTAACATTGACGCAAGCATTGGCAATGCCGGAGTGCTTAATACCACTGTCGATTCCTTCAAAAATATTACGAAGACTGCCGGTTTCCAGGTGGGTGCCAACAAGTGAGCACAGACTTTGTGTTAATCGGGTGTTTTGCCACTCTACCCACCGCAATTCACTAAATCGGCAAAGAACCGAGATAATGAGGGCGACCGTCAGAATTTTTATGAGCTTTTGGACGTTCATAAAATGGGGTGTCTTTCAGGAATTCTTTTACCTAAGCTGTTGAGTGCAAGAACATTTTCTAAATGCTGGATTCCCATCGGCGTAAGACTGGACTTATCAAAAAGTGGAATGAGATTTCCACCCCAAGTAAATGAAGCAAAGAATGGAAAGGGTAGATGCCATTTTTCTGCAAGGTCGAAAGTCTTTACGAAAAATTCAGGAATGCTGTCTTTGATTTCAGTGCGTGGAGTTTTATTCAAAGCGTTCAAATCAAAAGGAGTCTCTAGAAATTCTTTAGTGTGCGCAGCAATCCAAGAGTCCGGGCTTTGAGATAAATCAACACTGTTGCCTTTGAGAGTTAATATTTTATCAATGGCCTCAAAAATGGCATTTTCCCAAAATGAAAGTTGCGCAATCTCTGACTTGCTACCAAGGCAATATCCAAACGACACACCTTCATAGAGGGGTGACTTCGCGATCACCATTCCCGCCACTTTTTCCGCCAGCGAAAACTGTGAGCTATAAAAATAAAGCTCTATTTCTGAGTTTTTAATTTGATGAACGGGATTAAAGCCCTGCCATTGATTGTTCAGAAATGATTTGAGAAGCAAATGCCGCTCTAGAGCCTCATCAAGAGATTTTCTTTGGGAGGTGTTTTTATCAAAGTGGACAGCCCAGCCATTACTGGTCCAAAAATCCTTCTGTGGAAGAGCTTGGGCTTCAATGCTATCTGCTGCCGTGAAGTTATGTGCCGCCTGAAAGTAATCAAGCATAAATTGGCGCTCTATCATCTCGGCGGCGCACTTAATTGCGGCCTTTCTTCTTGAAGTAGAGCGGCCATGGCTACTCAGGTATCCGCCGCCAGACATTTTTTTAAATGCAGCAAAATTAAAGTATTCAAAATCGCCAATACGCAGACGCTGTTCTCGCAGATTTAGCCCAAGACTAGCAAACCACTCTAAGAGTTGATTTTCCATCATCTCTTGAACAGAGGTCTTTTGCTCCGGTTGAATGGCGTTAATAGCACTCATCTGGAAACCTTTTCTTGAATGCGCCACAATTCAATCTCAGCGTCGGTGCTTGATTGCTCACCCAGATCGAGGTTGTTCTGATAGACGAAAAGGGTTCTATTAAAAAATAAGGGAATGACTTGTCGGGTGTCCAGAAGCCACTTTTGAAAATCTCGAAGAGTTTTTTCGCGATCCAACTTGGAGTCCGGCGACTCAACTGTTTTCAAATCTATAGGAGGCTGGGTTAGTTTTCCGGCAAGATAGCGAAGTTGAACTGTCGGGTATCTTTCCGAAGAGGCGTAAGAACTTAAAATGTAATCAAACTTTTCTGCGGTTTTAGGGTCATCAAAGGCCTTTATCCACTCAGCTCCGGGCGCTGAAGTAAATTCGATCTCTGAGCCAACGGCTTTGCTGGCTTCTTTGAGTTGATTTAAGAATCCTTCTGAGAAAAAACTTTCTGGGCAAAGAATTCGAAGTTTTTTAGAGGTCTCTTTTGGCAGCTCCGCTAAAAACTCCTCTTTGACTAAAGTTCCCTTTCCGGAGAATGGTAAGAAAGAACCAGCTGGATTAATTTTTTTATCAGTATTCAACTCCCAGAGCGTTTGGATGAAAGATTGACCGACGGGCTTTCGCTCATGCAGGCCGGTACCGTATAAATACAAGATAGAAGAATTTGAAGTTTCTTGGGTATTAAGCCCCAGGCTTTTCCAATCAGGATCACCCAAGGGACGATAGGAGCGAATTACCAAATCTAATTGGCCCTTTTTGATTGCATCGTCCGCCGCAGCCAAAGACATTGCGACCAATCGAATCGTTCTCGGTGAATTTGGAAAGGCTTGGCTTAATTGTGAACGCTCATTTCTTTTTAGAATTGCTGCTTTGGGTTCGATGCTTTCTACATAATAGGGCCCAGAGAATTTAGTTGGCTTTAGTTCGAAAGTCTTCGGGTCCATGTCGGACGCTGCAAAGATTCCGGTTTCGGGCGATGCCATTTGCAAAAAGAATGATTCGGAATGTTCAATAAGACGAATGCCTATTTCCTTGTCCGAAACTGCATAGAGACCTTCGCACTCATCCTCTAAAGACTTGAGCGAGTTGCAACCTTTGATGTATTCCCAAAAGCGAAAGTGCGTTGATTTTTTAATCAACAAGTGCCGCTTGATGGACCATAAAACGTCTTTGACGGTGATAGGGGTCCCATCATGAAATTGGACTCCATCTTTAAGTTTAAATATATGCGTGCCGTCGGGCTGAGAACTCCATTTTTCCGCAATCATCGGAATGAATTTTTTCGCCGAACTATCAAAAGCCGCAAGACTGCTGGAAATGTGGTCCAAATAGTACCATTCTCCCGCACTTTCTATATTGGTGGGGTCCGGAATCGCCATAGAGCCGGTGATTCTGACTTTTAATTCTTTGATAGGTTGTAACACTCTTTTCTCCTTTGTCGTCCAAAACGAAAAACTCAAAGCGCCGATGAGGGTCGCAGGCAGAAGCCAGTAGAGTTTTTTGCCCATGCCCTAAAAGCCTTTGATGCAATCAACGGTAGGCATTGCAAGAATATCCGGAATGTCACCTGTATCGGAATTCAGTTTTTCTTCCGTCTGCTTAACAAGTGCCTCAAAGTTCTCAGGTAGGCATGGTTCCTCTGACATTAAAGCTTCTATATGCTGAGTCTGTGTTTCAGTGAGTTGCTGAAGCTGGGCTTGATCCGCAGTTCCGCCATTTGAAAGCAAACACGCAAGTCCCACCAATGTTTGTGCCGTAATCATAATAGTTCCCTCCCAGTTTTAAGTTTTTAGATAAAGTTCAGGATTAATTCCAAGTTCTTTTAAGCGTCGAGTGAATGTAGAAAGAGCCATGCCAAGCCGTTTAGCTGCCTGAGATCTTGTTCTTCCAAGGGCAAGGGCCTCTTTCATGATTTTCGCTTCGAGTTCATTTTTGGCATCTTCCAGGGATTCGACGTTCTGAGTGACAACGACGTTTGAACTTAAAACGTCTTTATTCACAAGATAGCTTTTAAAATCTTTCGGTTCCACGATGTCGGTCTGGCAATCGGTGAGCATTTGTCTGATGGCGCCCTTCAGAGTGCGAATATTGCCGACCCACGTATGTCGCATCATCTCGTTGATGGTGGAGATGCGGAACTGTTTTCTGTTTTCAATGAGCCTGTCAGCGTTGTACTCACTTTGAAACTTTCGAACTAAAGGCTCAATGTCTTCAGGACGGTCACTCAAAGGCGGAACTTGAATGACCAAGTCATTCACACGACGAATCAAGTCCTGCATGAATCTGCCATCGGCAACTCGTTCTTTGATATCAGGTTGGACCGCCGTGATGAGTTTGAAATTAGCGGAAATTTCTTTGCCGGTGCCATCACCCACGCGGCGATATTTCATTTCCTGGAGGAAGCGGAGAAGCTTTGCCTGGGCGGAAATGGAAAGTTGATGGAGTTCATCAAGAAATAAGACATTATTGTGAGCTTGAGCAACGAGGCCTACGGTATCTTTGTCGGCTCCGGTAAACGCGCCTTTGACGTGTCCGAAAAGCTCGGACTCTAGCAGATTTTCTTTATCTCGAAACCCGGCGCAGTTAATGGCGATCAGATTTTTTCCCTTTGGCACGAGAGCTTGGGCCACTAACTCTTTTCCCACTCCCGTTTCACCGACTATTAGAGTCGGGTATGAGGACTGCTTATAATTTTGGATATCCTTAACAACTTGGTAGAGGGCTTTCGAGCAACCCGTCATTCCGGCCATATTCAACTCAAGCTCAGCCTGGCTTGGGGAGTAATCATCAGATCCAATGACACGGTTCTTTTTATGATATTGTTCGACGGACCGGCGAACACGCGCTCGAACCTCGTCTGGGGAGCGGCCCTTTAAAATAAAGCCATTGCTACCAGTTTCAAGGATGTCTGTGAAATAATCGAGATTTTGGTGGCCGCTCGTGAAGAGGAAATCTTGCTCTGGATTAATTCTGCGCAGATGCTGGCAGACGTCGCTTCCTTTAAGATCCGGGAGGACATAGTCAATAACAACCGTTGCAAAGCCATGTGGTTGAGCTTTATAGGTCTGTATCCCAGCCTTGGCATCGGCGGCCCATATCACCTCAACAGACAGTTCTCGCACCATTAGCGAGAAGGACCGGGCATAGGATTCGTCATCTTCGATCAGTAGAATTCTGGATCTCATAAATTCTCCGCTCATTGACTTCTGGCGTTATATCAAGCTGTGTTTACATTTTCCATTACGAAGTGGCCACGATTGGCTAAAGCCGCCTTGTTTATTATGGGTGGTAAATTCTACAGAGTTTTCGGTGAGGCCATGTGTGTTCATGGCTGCTTTCGATTGAATATTGGGTGTGCCCGGCGGAGGCGGGGCTTTAGTTGAATGGATTTACTTTGTAATCATAAAATGATCAATATTCAAACAAGCGATAATTTCGGGATCGGTCTTGTCGACGACTTCGGAAATATCTTCTATCAATTTCAGAATCATTCCTCTAACTTTTTCAAAGTCTCTTCTGGAAATGCTCAATGGTGAGGTAAATGCTAACTCCTGCTTCTTTGCGTTTTGTACAAAAGCGAGGGATTTCATTCGCCAATTCAGATGATGATTTACTACCAGCGGAGAATTGGCAGGAACATGGATTCTTTGTAAATCCATCGCGAAGCCTTTATCAGATTTTTTGCAAAGACCTTTCGCAAGAAGAAAGTCCAAGATGTCTTGTACGTTGTTTTTCGGAATTTCCAGAGCTTCGGAAATCCCCTGAGAATTACCGAACTCCTCAATGGAGGTTGCCAGCCACACGGCCACGTATCGCCAATCGGAATAGTAGCGAATTTTATCATTCTCTGAAAGCTCTGAAGATTTACCAATATGATGAGCCACAGACTGCCCAGATTCTTTGAGTTTTTTTATTTTTGAAAGATGGTATTTCTGCAAATCTGCGGAGCCGGCTTTCGAATAGAAAACCAGATGAAGAAAATAGTCTGTTTCCAGCTCCCTTAGTTGTAAAAACTCAGCGACTTTAATGGATTGTTCATCACTAAAGTCCTTGTCTCCGCTGATCACCTGACTGACCAGTGTTGAGTGCACGCCAAGATACTCAGCAAGTTTTTTAAGCTGTCCGCGTCCGCCACTACTCATCGAAGCAAAAACGGCTTTAATATAGGGCTTATAATCGGTGTAACTCCAAATATCTGCGCTCTTCATGAGGTTTATTTACCAAAAAGTCATTTTTAATCAAGATAAATTAGTAACTTTATGTATATTCCGCAGCCCCAGAGCTGTAGTTTCCTCCTCACAAACTGCCATTCCGGCAAGTTCTTAACAAAGGGGATCATATCATGTCTAAATCTATTTTATTTGTATTAAGCATTTTGGCGGCTCAAGGGTCTTTGGCAGCACAAGAGGCTCTTAAAGTTCATGTAGAGGTGAAGCATATCGTTATCGATAATAGCGCAAACCAGGCACATTTTGAGTTTTCACCAGTTTGTGAGGTTGATGGCGTAGTTAACTTCCAGGATACACGCACTAATCCTGCTAATAATGAACAACCGAGCGCTCTTGTAAATAATTGCGCATTCCAATTTCTGGGTTCAACTCAAACTGTAAAGTTATGGGCCGGTGTCGGAGCTTACATTGAGAAAAGTCAGACTGGTGCTTCTGATAGATTTGTTGCACAAGGTGCAATGAAGATTGGGAGCGAGACATCAACCGTTTGGGGCGCGTCGAAAGTGAACAACCTTGATGGGATGGAGTTGACCTTAGATACCCCCCAAAAGAATTTGGATTCCTCTGGATTAAGAAAAGAAAGCCTTCGCATTACTTACAAATTTTACAAATAAACTCAGTAGGTCTTGCCCGGTTATACCGGGCAGACCTACTTTACAAACCTCAACGAGGACGGTTATGAGAATTTTGCCGATTGTATTTTCATTGACGCTACTC
>JBCECD010000320.1:0-6508 GCA_039206745.1 Bdellovibrio sp.
ACCTGAGCCACCACCAAGGCCTGCACCGCCACCTCCAGTTGGAGGAGCAGCTCCACTGGATCCTGTACTGGCCGAGGTCTCAGCCTGAGTTAATCCCATGGTTCCCGTTGTATCTAAATCCACAACTGGATTTGTATCAGAAGTATTATCTACTTTTCCTGTGCTAACTTGAGTTGCTGAAGACTCTACTTTGTCATAAGAATTGGCACAGCCCGCAGTTCGCGGAGCATTTTCACAGATACACTTTTGCAAAGTCGCATTGGCCGCCAGGCTGCAGTCCACAGTGCTGGTGCCGCTTGTATCATCATCACATTTATTTGCTTGCTGCAAAGAGTTCGCAAGACTCATAATTCCTGCTCCCGCCGAGGCAATCATATTCGTGTATTCGTAAGTGCAGGCACTGTCCTTTTTATATATAGACTTTGCATCCTTGATGTCAGAGTCCACGTCCGTGACACTCTTCATTGCCGATATGTAAATACTCACTCGCTTCGGATAATCAGTAGCACAGATTTTAATCGCCTGATCGTAACTGGGATGATTGGTTGGTATTGTGACATTACAACTCACCAACTGATCATTCTCTTCACTAATAATCTTTTTCACCCTGTCCAAATTATTCTTTACAGAACCGCATGAGGTCTCACACGTGGCACGCGCTGCTGAGCATGCCGCTGTATAGGCCGTCAAACCTGCTTGAGCCGCTGCCATCACCTTTGCAACCGTGCTGCAAGGATCATTGGTTGAAGCCATCGTACTTAAGCCCGCCGCAAGAGTATTAACCTTGTTTAAAGTTGTTTGAAGCTCTGGGCTGGTTTTTTCTAAGCAGGCTGTGGAAGCAGCCGCTTGGGACTTTACACAGGTGCTATGCCATCGGCTGTAGCTCTTTGCGGCACTCTCAAGTTCTGAGATCATGGCCATGCCTGGAAACGCAACCGTATTCGTTGCCGCATATTCCACCGCAAGTTTTTTTAGATTTTCTGCATTCGTCGCGACAGTCTCCGCTTCCTGACTGTAACCTTCAGATACAACACTCGATCTACTTTCCTCCGAAGAGCCTGTAGCGCTCTTGCTACTCTCGGCGTAGAGAGAACTTCCGAAAAGTCCACCAAGCAATACCGCAATAAAAAGATTCCTACAAAAGGTTCTCGGCATAGTTTCCCCTAATGAATTACTCATCGGACAAAGGTCGGTTTGTCTTGAGATTTATGGAAGAAAAGGTTTTATGTCTCAAATCGAGACGCTCTTCCAATATTAAAATTCGTCCTCTGACGGAGGCGGATTTAAAAGCGGGCCGGATCCCGCGGAATCTCCTCCGAGAGTCAATTCAGAGGAGCGAAGATATTCAGAAGACACCATCTTGACTGAAAAGCGTGTGGAGCCACCAACTACACAATGTCAAGATGTCTGATGTTCAGGTCTGTTTTTATCAGAACCTATAGGCAGAGTGCTGCATTTTCCAAATTTACTGCTATCCAGAGAGTAATCCGTCAGACCCACCGGAGCCCACGAAGTCAAAAGATGCTGCCAGCTTTCCGTGACAAACGTAAATTGCTCATTGATTCGCGTCTTCATTTTAACAACATCAGCCGTGCTATCCAAGAAAGTGTACTGATCTTTTATGCTGAATTTTTCAAAGTCGACATTGCCGATAACTGTATTTTTACGGTAACCCAAATCCGGTCGGAACATGGTGGTAAAGTTTTTACCAGGCCCCGCAAAGTAACCATTTTTTAAACGCAGATAATAGTTATGATAAAAATCCGGCTCGATAGAGTAGTAAGTGATATCGTAAGTATCCGGCAAAATCGCCGCAACCTCGAGGAAGCGCGTTCGGGCCGGTTCTTCCTTTTGGAAATCCCAAGCTAGCAAGTCCCCGGCCCCTGATGTTTCATTAAAGCGGAATGGCAGATCATCCCAATGCGCATACGCAGGTGCCGTATCACCAGGAGAGTACTCTGAGGCCTCATTTGCCGAAGGATTCCATCTCGAGTCGAGGTGATAAATAGCTTCACCATAATAAGCTAACATCTTATAGCTTTTCAAACCAAGCGTATCACCCACAAAACGACTGTGATTGGCCGCTCGTATTTCATTGTTAGCGGCATCTCCAGAAATAGATGCCAGCTGAGCCATATCTGTTACGCGTGGAGGAAGCTGACTGTCGGTCTTTTCACTGACATCACCTTCAGACATTGAAGATCCTCGGCGCCACATCTTGTAATACCAGGGACCGATACGACCCCCAAAAGGTTTGTAAAATGCACGCGCCTTGAGTGTCACAGTTCCAAAGGGAGAGAACGGCACTTTGGGCTGAGTGCTTGCCGTCACTCCCATATAAGCCATACACCACGGATTCTTTTCAACACCCACAGAAAAGTTATAGTTATCATTGAGATTAGAGCGATAACCAATGTATTTGGCGAGCTCCGCAATCGAAGACTCAAACTGCGCTTCCTTGCGATGCTGAGGCAAATCATTTTCGTAACCAGTCATTTCCCTTGAAACAGGGGCAAGCCGTGTCGACTCACACTTTGTATCTATATAACGAAATCCTGGATATATACGAACGGGAGTTAACCATTTCGCCGGAAGGCCTGTATCACTCAAACCCTGAGCATTGCACCCATCCGCACCTAGGGAGTTATAAACTCGAAAATCTGTAACCGCCGCTTTATTGGCAGAGGTTAAGTTATTCAAAAGCGTATTCTGCATGCCCGAAGTGACACTCTGTCCATCGATATCATAAAAAGTTTCAGTGCTCACGCTCGTGGCTTTCGAAAGAGCTGCAATGGCCGACAGCCTATCCGACTGATCCATATTAAAAGCCACAATGAACTTTCCCAGCATATAATAATTAAAAGAACCCATATAGCGGCATCGTTCTAATGACGAAGCTCGAAAATTTTCACCGATGGCACGAATGCTTTTTGTAAACGATTGATGAGAAGCAATAATCGGAGTGGGATTCCACAGCTGAACCGGAGTCTGATCTGCCATATCCCTGCAAGTATTCTCCTTCGGAGGCATTTCTTTAAAAGGAAGATATGTAATACAAAAAGAAGGCGCAATTTGATATCTCCAAGGCACTGTATTAGGCGCCGCCAGAGCGTCTTCAGCTAAGGATAAGTTGATTTGATTTTTCTCTTTATTAAAAGGGTGATACTTCCACTCCCCCGCGCTTCCCAGCATACGATAGCGCCAGGAGAGCAACTTCCAACTCTGTCGAATTTGATAATTGATATGGGCAATGGCATTCATATTCTCTGCCTGCTTCATTGCTCCATAATATGCGGCCAAATCCACTGAGTTCTGCAAATTAATTTTGTGATGAACGAGCATGCCGACATTGATGACCATAGCGAAAAAGAGAAACAAGATTTGAAAAATCAATGCGACAAAGAGAGCAATCTGACCTTTGCGATTTCCTAAGTTCTGAATGAAGGTGCTTTGTCTATTTATTAACATCTGCGTGTGAATAGTCTCTCGCAGCTTGTGTCTTGAAGCAACAACTCGACCTCTAAAACTTTGACTTGATCCATACTGAGATGACAGACTTTAGCCAGTAGTGTGTGAGGAGCTCGACCATGGTCCGAAGTATTTTTATGAGCCTTATCATTTTATCAGGAACTTGTGCAGCGATGGCGCAAGTGGATCTTCTGTTTGAAGGCTATTCCAAAATCATCTCCGGGGACCAGCATATCGGATACGTCATCAGCCGTTATGAGTATGACAACAAAGCTAAACAGTTCATCTCCACTTATTTTCTAAAAACCGGAAAAGGACCTACCGAAGTGACGGAGAGCCTGCGCGCGCTGTCGAACACCGATCTCAATCCCATTTCTTATGAATACACAACTTTAGCCGGCAAAGACTCCAAGACCATCGATGCAAAATTCAAGGGTGGAACGATGACCGCCACGGTCAATCTCAACGGCAAAATCCAGCGCGTAGAGAAGAAAATTCCCAAAGGAACTTTTCTTTCTACCTTTCTGGTCTATCTGATGCTGAAAAGTAAAGACGGCCTGAAGGCTGAGACCAACTATCAGTATCAAGCCATTGCGGAAGAGGAAGCTGATATTTTTGAGGGCTCCGCCCTTGTCGGCAAAGAGGAGACTTTTAAAGGACTCAAAGCCTTTAAAGTGCTCAACACCTTCGAAGACAAGAGCAAACAGAAGAAAAATAAATTCCTCAGCTATGTAAATGAACGCGGTGAGGTTTTAGGAACAGATGCTCTGGGACAAAATATTCGTACAGAACTGGTCGCCACTCCCAGCGAAGCCACGGTCGGACAATCTTATAGCAGCACGCTTTTAAAAACTCTTTTTAAAAATATTCCTGCGGGAGAGGCCAATGTCGCCTCTCGCTCCCGCCAACTGGAAGAAAAGAAGTCCCAGGCACCGGCTCCCACCAAACAAATGGGTGTTCCGGCAGGACAAGGATTGATCATCAAAGCCCAGCCTGAGAAAGAGGAATCTTCAAAATGACAATGAAGCACGTTATTGGACAGCACTTCTTTATTGGTATTTCCGGCCATGCTTTAACCAAAGAAGAAAAAGACTTCATCGTTGAAAATAATATCGGCGGCGTATGCCTATTCGGTCGCAATATCGCGGAACCCAAGCAAGTTCATGATCTCTGCTCTGAGATTCAATCTCTGCGACATCTGCAAAAAGACAAAGCTCCTCTTTTTATCAGCATCGACATGGAGGGGGGGCGCGTCCATCGTTTAAAACCTCCATTCACCGTATGGCCGGCACTCAAAAAATTAGGCGATCTCGATGCTCCCACAGCTTCATTTCATTTTGCCAATCGCATGGGTCAAGAAATGAAAGCTGTCGGAATTAATTTAGACTTCGCACCTTGCGTGGATGTGCTCACTAATGAAAAGAATACAGTCATTGGCGATCGCTCTATCAGTTCAGATCCGAATATGGTGGCAAAGCATGCTTCAGCTCTCGTGCGTGGTTATATCAAGGCTGAGATTATCACCTGTGTGAAACACTTTCCCGGCCACGGCAACACTTTTATCGACAGCCATGAAGATCTCCCCAAAGAGGACATCAGCTTGCAGGAACTGGAAGAACGCGAGCTGGTACCTTTCAAAAAAACCTTCAAATCCCGAGTCGATATGGTGATGACTTCACACATCCTTTTTCCACAGATCGATCCACAATGGCCTGCAACTCTGTCGGAAATTTTCATCCAAAAAATTATTCGCGATGAGCTGCGCTATCGCGGTTTGATTGTCACAGATGATCTGGGCATGAAGGCCATGACCAAGCATTATGGCTTAGCAGAAGTTCCTGTTCGCGCGCTCCAGGCTGGCGTCGATTTGCTGCTTTACTGCAATGACTTTGATGTTCCTCCTCAGGCTTTGGAAGCTGTCTTGGAGGCCACCGCTCAGGGCACTCTGACGGCAGAGCGTTTACAGGAAAGTCATCAACGCATTTTAGAATTCAAAAAAGCTAAAATTCCCCATCCTGATCCAATGCCTTTTGCCGAAGCAATCAAACTCATTGGCCATCCGGACCATCTGAAAATTGCCTCCGCTATTTCCAATTTGCAAATGCCCGAAGGCTTGTTGCCAGAATAGCATCATCCTCCCCCTCTCATTTGCGGAAATGAAAGTTATTACATCCACTTTCCACCGGGCCGGCTGTCTAGGCTTTAGACAGTTTTGGGCCTAGTATTGCGGACAAACATATCTGAATCAGGAGTTCTATATGAAAAAATCAGTCTTAATGTTGATAGTATCCGGTCTCTTTTTAACTCATCTTTCAGCAAACGCTCAGGATGAAGTCGCGACAGATTCTAAATGGATGGCACGCGTAAGAGCCCTTTACATCGATCCTGCCAATCATTCTTCTCCAGTATCTGGAGTGGAAGCTGGCGAAGTGGCGATCCCCGAATTGGACTTCAGCTACTTCATCACGCCAAACTGGTCCTTGGAGTTGATCTTGGGAACATCTAAGCATGACGTGATGTTGAATAGCGCAGGTCTTGGAACTGTGAGTTTGTTGCCTCCAACTTTGACGGCACAATATCACTTTACAGATCTGCAAGGCTGGAAGCCTTATGTTGGTGTGGGCGTGAACTACACAATCTTCTATGACAAATCACTCAGCTCTGGCTTGGATGTTTCCGACAGCAGCACTGGTTTGGCATTGCAAGCAGGTTTCGACGTGAAAATCGCCGACAATCTCTATGTGAACGTTGACGTGAAAAAAGTTTACATCAAAACAGATGTTTCTTCTAACGGCTCTTACCTCACAACTTTCGACATCGATCCTATCCTACTCGGTTTCGGACTTGGAATGAGATTCTAATGTCGCGAGGGTCCGGCCACCCGTATGCCGGGCCCTTCACTACGAGGGGCTCTCTCTCAGTGACCTTCTCCTGTACATTCATGAAAATCATACAGGCCTCCCCGCTCTCATAAGCACGTATTCCAGGACACCATGGCCCGGGAATTGAAAGTGCATCTTCTGGTAGGACAGGAGTATTT
>JBCECD010000321.1:0-409 GCA_039206745.1 Bdellovibrio sp.
GTCAGGGCCTTCAATTCGGCAGCGCTTGTTTCTTGTAACTCAGCCCGAGCATTTTGATATTGCTCCATACACTTGTTAAAGGCATTTAAAGCCGCTGCCTTTTGATTTTTGGCGTTTTTGATATGAGCTGAGTTTGAAGAGCTGGAAGAAAAAGCCTTTGCATACTCTTCTGCGGCTTTTTTGTACTGCTGAGTGCAGGTATATTTACTGGTTTCGGAATTAAGCTCAATCATGTTTTTAGCTTTTTTTCTTAAAGCAGCTGTATATTGAGACTCGAGAGTTAAAATTTCCAGATCCGCTTTACGAAGCTCCGCGCTGGCCTTGGTTTGAGATTCCTGAATTTGAACAGCTATTTCAGAGGTTTTTGTTTTGCGTTGACGAGCTTTTTCTTTGTAGTCTTTTTGAGCAT
>JBCECD010000321.1:419-6335 GCA_039206745.1 Bdellovibrio sp.
GTCAGCTCTTGCGTGATTTTTTGTGATTCTTCACTATACTCTTTTTGGAGTTTGGCTTCATCTTCAGTGATTTCGGCTAACTCATTCTCGAGTTTTTTGATGTCTTTGGTTAGATCATCTTTTCTTTCCATATAGTCACGTCTATTACCCTGAGGACATTTATTCGCACTTTTGCTATTCGTATAACTGGCTTGCTGCGTTTGCACGCCGAAAGCAGAGCCAATGGATGAAATAATATCCTGAGACTGGTTGCGGTTGGAAGTGGACTCTTCAGAGTCTTCATCCTCGGCCCCATACTCTTCATTGCACTTTTTAGCTTCAGCGGCACATTTGGCGACATTCCAGCCAGCTTTTCGACAGGCTTCATTCAATTTATTTTGCGCCTCTCGATACTGCTTTCCTGCATTTTCGCATCGATCTTCGGTCCGCTCGGCTCGTCTACGTTCGGTGATCGCATCTTCTGCGGCTTTCGCTTTGGCAGCGTCGCTTTGGTCTTTTAAGGCTTTTTCCGCAGCAGTCTCAGCAAAAGCCCCCGCTCCCCAAACTAAACTTCCGCAGGTTAGAGTGTTGATAAAGATTTTGACAAGTGTTTTGATTGTTTTGTCTGAAATCTTATTCATTGCTTCTCCCTATGATAAAACTAAATGATGCAATACCAGTGCCTATTATCGGCAAGGCTGCTCAAAATGTTTACGTCTCATAGTGAGAAAGTGAGTCGATAAGGATCTTAGACCAGGCTGAGGAAAAAGTGCCACAGATACACTGTTGCCAAAGACAGAGGAATACCAACGCCAACCATGAGGTTGGCGATCTCTGAATTCAGTTTGAAGTCCTCAGCAATTACAGCGGCGGTGATCATCGGTGCCATGGCGGCTTCAATCACTGTGGCCCGAACCATCAATCCTTTTTCGCCCAAGAGAAAAATGTAAAAGAAAAAGAACACAGCCGGTGATACAAAAAGTTTAAAAGCAAGTCCCGACAGCAGGGGACGCCATTGCCTGCGCAGAACCGGGGCCGAGACATTCAGCTGAAATCCCACCGCAATCAGTGCCAAAGGCACCAAAGTGATGGCCAGACGATCCAAAACTGTCTGTACAGCACTAGGCCCATAAGTGCCTGTCATAAAACGCAAGATACCTAAGATCAAAGCGATAAAGGGAGGAAATGAAATGATCTTTTTTACCAGAGTGGAAACTTGCAGCTTGGTTCCGGCAGCAGAACTAAAAAGAGTTGCTGTAACCAAACCAATAGTTGAAACAACAAAAAAACTTCCAGGTTGGTCTACCAAAATGCCGACAGAAAGACCTTCTTTTCCATAGAAAGACTCCAAGATCGGAAAGCCCACAAAAGAGGTATTTCCCAAGCCGGCGGTGAGAATCAAGGCTCCGGTTTCAGCAGGACTCCAGCGAAACTTTTTGGCTAGATAGTAAAACAGGATAAAAGAAAGAAAAAACTGAATCCACGGCATGGAAATAGGAATCAGTAGCGAAGCATCCAACTCCGCTTTTTCCAGCAAGACCGGAACCTGAGTTAAAACCACAGCGGGTAGAGACACCCAGATCACAAAGGAATTAAAGGCCTGACCGGAGCTTGCGGGAAAACGTCCCGTTCTCTTTAGCAGAGCTCCGACAATTAAACAGACAAAAATCAGAATAAAACTGGAATTCACTTTAAGAAGCTGCGATCACACTTGCACAATGCGAGCACTTGCGGGCCTTGAGCGGACTTGTCGACAAGCACTCAGGGCATTCTTTGGTTGTTGTCGGTGCCGCCACTTCCTCTTTCTTAAGCTTATTGGCCATTCTGACAATCATGAAAACAGCAAAAGCCACAATCAAGAAGTCCAAAACCATATTCATGAACAAACCATAGTTCACAGTGGCAATGCCGGCTTTTTTGGCCTCTTCGAGAGTGGTATAAGCCTGTCCATCCAGAGCGAAAAAGAGATTGGAAAAATCCACTTTGCCCAGCCCCAGACTGATGACCGGCGTGAGAATATCTGCAACAAATGAAGAAACAATTTTCCCAAAGGCAGCACCGATAATAATACCGACTGCCAAATCCAAAACATTTCCGCGCATGATAAAGGCTTTAAAATCATTCCACATATCCCACTCCTTCAATCTTTAAACCAAGCAGATTAGAATTTTGCCACAAGGTTCATAGTTGTAGTTGTTGTCGTATATTCCCCACCGGCTACAGGCAAGTTTTGATATTGTAATAGATAAGCCAACTTCAGAGAGAACACAGAGTTCAACATAATATTCAAAGAAGCCTCAGTATTGGTCAAATAAGCTTCGTTTTCGGTGAAGTTTGGCAAGTACTCAATCCAGTATTTGAACGAAAGAGTCTTATCAATGGCTTGATTGTATTCAGTGTACAAACGACCCAGATTGTCATGGGTGACATCGCCGGTGGTAGCCAAAGTTTTTTGGTAACGATAACCGGTCTCGAAGAACCAGTTCATTTCATCACTCTTGATCACGGAATACTTAAGACCGGCATCGGTTGAGTCCCTTTGTGTGTAACCGTTGTAAACATCGCTCTCTGCCTTTTGCCCGACGAAGACGCCGAGATAATTATTCAACTCTCTTTCATAACGAACACCGGCTTCCCAGTTGCGAGCACTTTCAGTGCCGGCAGAGTCGGTTTTAAGGTAGCGACCGGCTGCTGTGTACACATTGCTGTCAGCGGTATAAATCAATTTCGCCTTGGCGTTGTAACTTTCAGAGTCGTTATTGCCGCTGACTACGATAGCGCCGGCTTCCGCCTCACCCGCCAAAGGCTCTGCGGCTTGGGAAACAGCAGAAATCAAAAGAACACCTAAAGTCATGGAAGTTAAGAACGTGCGCATGGTTTTCTCCTTTGTGATCTGTTTGGGTTCAAACTGTAGTTTCATTTGTCTTGAGTGTCCAAGAAAAAAATTAATGAGATCAGCAAAAATTTCTGTTATTTTTCAGAGATCAGCAAGAGGTTGGGCAAGTGCAAAAGGGATTTAATTCAGATATATCGGTGCGAGGGCATAAATATCACATTCAAACAGAAGATTGGGGTTTACAGAACCCTTTTTTAGTCAGCCGCATTTTTAGCAATGGAGCAGTCCTAAAAACCATCAAGACTCCCTATGAGTCCGTTTTGCAAGTAGGGTCTACCCGCTCTGAGGAAGCTATCAAGCTAGCCCTGCGTCGACAGCACTCCACCATCATTGATACTCTCATGGCGGGGGGGATGCCGTAATTTACGAGGTGATTTTTTGAAAACCTCGACCAGAGCCGAGTATTCTTATTGAGCCGTCTTTCATAAGATAGAGGGATGATTGAATTCTCACATGTCTACAAGACTTATCCCGGACCGGTTCATGCTCTCAAAAACATCGACTTGCACATTGACAAGGGAGAGTTCGTTTTTCTAACTGGCCCCAGTGGTGCTGGTAAAACCACATTGTTTAAAATGATCTCTGCTTATGATCTTGCCACCTCGGGAGAAGTCAATGTGGCAGGCCACGATTTACTCAATCTTAAAAACTCCCAGATTGCTTTATACAGACGGAAAATCGGTGTGATATTCCAGGATTTCAAACTGTTGAAAGATCGCACTATCTTTGAAAACGTTGCCTTACCTTTGCAAGTGCGAGGGGATCGCACACCGACGATTCAGCGTCGTGTCTATGAAGTGCTGGAGCAGGTCGGTCTGGCGCACAAACACGATCAATATCCCGAATTTATTTCCGGAGGAGAGCAACAAAGAACAGCCATCGCTCGCGCTATCATTCATCAGCCCGGTGTGCTGATTGCCGATGAGCCGACAGGGAACCTCGATCCTCATCTCAGTGAGGAGATCATGGATTTATTAGAGAGAGTCTGCGCTCAGGGGACGACTGTCTTTGTCGCGACCCATGACCATGAAATGGTTAAAAGAAGAAATAAAAGAACTTTGGAGCTGCGTGGAGGTATGATCGTGGGAGATAGCAAATGAGAACTCCTGCCAGGCATTGGCCCTTAAAGCTTTCCACTTTGGTTGTTGTGACGGCCTGTTTTGTTGTGATCAACGCTACTTTTCTGATTTCACAAAACTTTCGTAATATTCTCACGTTATGGGGGGAAGATGTCCAGATGACAGTTTATCTGTCACCGGATCTCAGCTCTGGAAGCCGTGAGTTCATAGAAGAGAAAATAAAAAATTCCGAGCGTGTGGCAGAGGTGAGATATATTCCGCGCGATCAAGCCTTTGCGGATTTCCGTGTGCAAATGGCGAGTTACGCTCCGGATATCACCCAGGATGAAGAACTTCTGAAATTAATTCCGTCCAGCCTGCAAGTGCGTCTGCAAGAAAGGCTCAGCGCTGAACAGCAGTCACAAACCCTGCAAACTCTCGCATCACAAATCAAAGCGATGGAGGGAGTGGAAGAAGTCAGTTATGGTCAGGACTGGATTGAAAAGTATGCGGCAGTGGTGTCTTCAGTTGAAGCGGTTTTGTTTCTCTTGGGAGTTGTGATCACAGCAGCGGCTCTATTTGTTATTTCCAATGTTGTGCGAGCGTCGGTACAAAGTAGAAAAGAAGAGATTGTGGTTTTAGAAATGATCGGAGCCACGACATCCATGGTCCGCCGTCCTTTCTTAGTTGAAGGAGCGGTGCTCGGCGCCGGAGCCGCGATTCTTTCGGTGATCTTCTCCTTTGTTATGTACACAGGAGTTAAAAACCTTATTGTCACGAAGCTAAGTTTCTTTCAATTGGCGGAGCACATTCATTTTTTTAGTCCTTCTGTCATTGCTTTATCTTTGCTCATGGGTTCTTTCTTGGGAGCCGTGGCCTCGTATCTCTGTGTACGCCGGATGAACGATGGATTTGCAGGTAGGCAGGGGTGATGTTGTCTAAGCGAGTCCTTCTCTCTCTTCTGATTTCTCTCCTGACTCCAGTGGTGAAGGCCGCCGTGGTAGCGGCGCCATCCGGTGTTGAGGTGAATTCACTGGCAGAGGACTTTGCCGAAACAAAACGTAAAATCGAAGATGCCGAAGTAAAACAGAGACAAGTGTTATCGGCTCTTTATCAGCTCAACAAAAAGATTAAAAAGACAGTGGTTGAAAAAGGAGACTTGTCACAAAAGCGAGTTCTCTTGGAAATCAATATCCGGGAGCTCACTGATAAAGTAGAAGAGCTTGAAGGGCGCTCTCAGGCACAAAGACTTCTTTTGTCACAAAGATTGCGTGCGATTTACAAATTGGGTGGGCCTTCCATTGCACGTTTTTTATTTTCTTCTGAAAATGCCGCGAACCTAGACCGCAACCTGAAAATCTTAGGAGCCGTGGCCACTCGTGACGTTGAGCTGATTCAAAACTACCGCCATGATTTGCAAGAACTGCAACAAAAGAAGAAGACTCTATCCCTGCGTTTGGAAAGTCATAAAAAAATTGAAGATCGTATAGCTCAACAGGAAAACCAATTCCGTCAGGACCAGGCATTAAAGGGCAAACTTTTGAACGGAATTCGACGTAGCAAACTCTTTGCTCTGAACAAGATTCAGAATCTCAGAGAGAAGTCTTTACAATACAACTTTGAAGATGAAGGGCTTTTTGATTTGCTCTTTAAACCTTCTTTTGCTGATCAAAAGGGCCAGTTACCTTCACCCTTGCGAGGCATGGTCACGCAAAAATTTGGTCTGATCAAGGGTGAAGAGCATCGTTACGCCTTATCTCATAAAGGTGTTTTTATCGCCGCAGCGAAGGGCAGTCCCATCTCGTCTGTTTTTAGCGGCAAGGTCAGTTACGTGGGTGAGGTTCCGGGTTTTGGCAAGACCCTTATTCTGGACCATGGTGATCACTATTACAGTGTATACTCTCATACGGACGATATTCGAGTGGAGATAGGTGAGGAAATCACTCAATCTCAGATTATTGCCAAGGTGGCGGACTCCACTCC
>JBCECD010000322.1:0-6275 GCA_039206745.1 Bdellovibrio sp.
GCTTTAAATAGATGCAATGAATTTGTGGAAAAGCAGCCTGAATTTCTTTTGCGATGGCTGGAGCATTCCAAATCTTTTCCATGATCGCGTGATCGTGCTTGATCACCGCCGTGTCATTGTAAACATCTACAATCAGTCCTGGAAATCCATCGCCTTCTCCATTGATCAGGCGAAAAGAGTTTGTCACCTTAAGATCAAAAGTCTTACGAATTTCAACAGCCTTGCGCCACTGATTGGTGAAGTACAGTTCAAGCGTGCGTTTTAAGTTATTGCGCCTGAATATAGGATCCTCGGCTAATACCAGAACGCGAAAGCGCAATTGCGTATCGCCCTGCCAAATTCCGAGAGCCATTGCTTCACCTTTAAAGTTGAGCAGATGAATTCCTGATTTAACGGATCGACCCTCTTCGAAACAATTGGCGAAAATCCATCGGTGTCCCTGTTTCAGGTGCTTGGTGACATCTCGCTTGAGTTCAATGGTCAAAATAGAATCTTCAGATATGATAGGTGCAGAGCTCATCTGGTATTTATCCAATCTAGTAAAAGTGCTCCAGCTTATTTACTGAACATCGCCAAAAACGTTCTGATAGTGGTTATTTTGCTTAAGAGATCTTTCAAATCTTTCGCTAGGTTGAGGAAATTGTCAATGATCAGCTTAGATATTTCAATATGTTCGGGCAGCTTTAATCCTGAGGTCAAGTATCTCCAAGACTATTTTATTATTTCATTTCTATATAGCCAAATAGGCTACTCGATAAGTGAAGTTATAAAAATACTCCTAGAGATATTTCATAAATAGATCGGATTAGCATTCCCTGGCTTTTAATGGGAAAGTCAGGGGGTGAATTTATGAATGCTTATGGCTTTCTAAATACTTTTCAAGTTTATCAAAGGATTCTGACCACCCTTGAATGCACTCCTCTTGTAATTCATTTGGAATGCCTTGTTGGAAGAGATGAAAGAGGCTGGTGCCGCTACTGGTGGCTTCAAACTCAAAAGTGATATAGACCAATGTGGGCCATACTCCGGGCATTTCAGCTTCGGCGGCAGAGATAGGGCGCCCCCTTTCATCAGCAAATTGGTCAGTCATAATAATAAGCTTATTTTTAATAATCTCCTCAAAGTGCCCGGTCATGCCACCGCCGCCACGGTCAAAACCTTTCATGTTGATAAAATATTTACCTCCTTCACGAAAGTCGATTTCCACGGTATCGGAGTGGAGTCCTCGAGGCCACCACCAATGCTTCAAAACTTCAGCATTTGCGAAAGCGGCAAAAAGTTCATCGACAGGGACATTAAATTTCCGCTCTATCTTCAGTAGTCTTGATTGTGGGGTTGAGTTTTTGTAAAGAGGGGAGTGATTTTTTTGTGTGGATTGCATAAAGTCTCCTTTGGCATAGTTTGAATAATTCCTCTTGAGTATTTCATCTTTTGCGTTTTTTGGGAGTTATTTTATCAGATCACACACTCATGCGCGCGCTCTATGATCTGAGAGAGCACGCACTGAGTAATAATGTAAAAAGACATATTATTATGAAGTGCCGGGAAGGGCCAATATTCTGAGAGGAGCTTCCGCGCCGTCGCAGCCCGTAACCACAATGGATATTTGTCTTTATAATCTTGTAAATGACTTGCTTTAAAGTTTTCTTCAGGCCGCTTTTTAAGCGGCCTTCTCGGAATGACCATGGACAAGGTTATACAATCCCTGTGCAACACCTTCAAGTTCTCCGGCTTGACGACGCATGCCTTGGGCTGAGGCGGAAACTTCTTCACTTGCGGCAGCATTTTGTTGAGTAGAAGTGTCGAGTTGAGTCATAGCGCTGTTTACTTGAGCAATGCCCTCGGCTTGTTCGTTGGTTGCGGAGGCGACCTCAGTGTTTAGCTGAGAAACTCGATGAATTGAGCTGACGATGCGACTTAAAGCTTCACCGCCGCGATCGGCGACTTGTGCTCCCTGAGTGATTTTCTCTTCAGAGTCTTTAATCATGCTATGAATCTCTTTTGCGGAAGCTGCCGATTTTTGAGCCAAGTGGCGAACGGCTTCTGCTACAACCGCAAAGCCTTTACCATGTTCTCCGGCGCGAGCAGCCTCCACTGAAGCATTCAGGGCTAACAAGTTAATTTGAAAGGCAATGTCATCCATGACGAGCACAACTTCTGACATGGCCTGGGCTGATTTTGCAATTTCTTGCATGGCGGAGATGAGAGCGCGCAGTTCTTTTTCGCTGAGCTCAGCCTCATGGAATGAGTCCTGGGCAAGACGGGCGGCTTCTTGCCCACTTAGAGCGCCAACTTTCACCATGGATGTCAACTCCTCCATCGTGGCAACAGTTTCTTCGATGGCGCTGGCTGACTCCGTGGAGCTGCTAGCGACCTGCGTGGAAGCTGCTGCCAATTGCATGGCTCCGTGGAGAACATCTTGGGAGTAAGTATGCAGATGCCTGACCGAGTGATCCATGGCTTTTACCAGAGCTCTGATCTGCCAGATCGCTCCGGCTCCGATAAGAAGAGAGATGGAAAGACTTATCAAAAGAACTAAACGTTCAAGAGATTTTATCTCCTCAGATTCTCGATGAGCCTCTTCTTTCATGGTCTGAACGCGTTTTTCACTGATGAATTCCAGAGTTTCATCTACGAGAGCAAGGCTTGCAGCGAGGCGGGGTCTCATTTCAATCTTCAAGTTTTGCAAATCCACATTCGGTTCGCGGAGTTTCTGTTCTATGTTTTGTAGTTGAAGGGTCAGAGAGGGCCATTCTTTTTTAATTTTATCGAATTCTAGGCGCAGCTCATCGCTTTGCGGAAGATGATCATATTGATTCATGGCTTCGTGAAAACGTCCTTGGGCATTTCGCAAACGTTTTAACGCTCTTTCTTTTTCCTCTTCATTCTCTGCGCCCATGGACATCCAGACAAAGCGAGACATATTGTTAGCCAGAGCGGTCATCTCTCCTGCATATCGTATAAGGGGAGCTCGAACCTGGCTGGCAGTATCGAGACGTCCTGATAGATCATGGATCGTATGGCTGGCTATGGCGACGACCACGCCTAAAGCAACCAAAGGAATACCAATCAAGGTGTACAGTTTTCCACTTAAAGTTGTATGCCATTTCATAGAGACCTCCATACGTACTGCTCTCTTGTTTCTATAAGCAGGATGACATCTCAATGTTTCTGAACTGTGGATTGGAAGAAAATGAGACAAAAGAGAGTTTAAAAGAAGCATGCCCATGCAAGGCTCGCTAAAGGGCGACTCTCACGGCAGTGCGCTCTGGGGCAATGGTTTGTCTATGAGATGTCATGCTCTCTCCCTGTGAACAAGTCAGTTTTAATTTCGACAATATTTTAGTCAGATCGCAAGCACTTTTTGGCAAGGGGCTTCGACTAAAGAGCCTAGGTCTTTTTATAGGAAGTCTAAGGTTCTCGGAGTGGCAACGAGATTGCATGCTACAGCTGTGAAAGCTTAAAAAGGAGTAGAGAATGAAGTCCGCACCTCTCGTTATTTTAGCTATGGTATCTGTTTTGGGTATGGTTGCTTGCAGCTCGTCTCAAAATAAAACATCAAAAACGGCACCTCTTCAAGTTGTGGAGTTTAAAGAATCTGAAGTTCCGTATATTCAAGTCAGCAAGAAAAATGGAAAGGTGTCGGCTGAGGTGGTGGATCCCTCGGGGAATCAAGTCACTGTTAAAGAGTAGTCTCCAGGTAGGTTTCTATTGGATAGTTTAATATGAATGTCAGAGCTTTTACTTTGTGTAAAGGCTGTGATAGCCTTAATTTCAAATGCTCCATTGTCGTTATTTTTTTCTTATATTTTTCTTTTTTATTTTGAGTTCTTGCAGTTCGGTGCCGAAAGTCTCGGTGTCGGCGCGAGAGTCTGCTTGCTTTAAAGCTGTCATCGCGGATGATCTGGAAGCTATTAAAAGATTTATGCCTGAATGCCGGAAATCTCGGGCTGAAAATGGTGTCACGCCTCTGATGTTGGCCGCAGCGAAGGGCCATATAAAAATTCTCGAGGAACTTCTGCGTGCTGGTGAGGATGTGAATGAAGCTGACGCACAAGGTGACACGGCCCTCAACTATGCGGTGGTTCGTCGCCAGGTGGCGACGCTGCACTTACTGATGCTCTATCAGGCTTCGGTGAAGTCCAGGCGGCCAGATGGTATTACGGCTCTTATGCAGGCGGTTCAGCATGGCAGTCAGCAAATGATCCAGATACTGGTACAGGATCGAGAAGGCGTGAATGCTCAAGCTGAAGATGGCTGGACAGCTCTTTATTTTGCAATTCGCAGACAAGATGAAGACATTCTAAGGTTGTTGCTAAGGCATGGTGCTTGTCCTGATGTTCTCGATACATATCAGCAGACTCCGCTTGATTTTGCCACAGAGGTCGGTTGGCAAAAAGGCTCGGAGCTTCTGAAGGCCTCGCCGAATTGTAAGAAGTGAATTTGAGTGAAATATCGAAGGGAGTATTTCAATCTCCCTTAAGTTCTAATCTTTTCTAGCTGAGCCTTTTGATAACCACCAATCACACCCTCATACAGACAACGAATCAAAGGATCTTCTAAAGGATCGGCTTGCGGGGGCGGAGTTACCCGAACGTAAATGGAAGTTAAAGACTCGCCTTCATAAAGAGCGGCAAAAAGTTTACACTCAGCAATCTCTGTCATCCAGGTCCAAGAAGAGTGATCCGGTGCCTGAGTCATTTTATTGCCATGAATTTGATAGTGATAGTGCCGAGCCCCTCCCTGTTGATCATAGAGAGCTAGGAGCCAAGACTGAGGTGTTGAGAACCAGGATTCTTCAAAGGTGGCTAGCTGAGAGAATCGCTCGTAAAGAGTCTTTATGCAAAAAGTATGGACATGCTGCCTCTGATCTTCATTGAGAGAAGAGAGATGCCTTGAGATCTCTGCGATAGAAGGTGGTAAAGAAGGGGGATTGAACTTATAGTCCACATTCTGGTCACCGCAAGGTTTGATCCACGGCAGGCGTGCTCCTCTGTAAAAATTGGCTGCATGATATTCCAAGGATTCTCCAGGATGGACTGTATGAACTTTTACATTTGGCAAAGCAGACTGAATCTGCTTTGTGAACTGAGTATAGCTGATGGGGAAGAAAGCGTGATTATACCAAGACCACTCTTCGAAGCGAAATTGACAGGAGCTGGGCACAACGGCGAGAGGGTTGAGTTGTTGCAGTTGCTCGATCCATTCGGGAGGAAGCTCTTGAGTTTGCGGAGTGATGGGCTCGGCGGTTGAGGGAGCGATCACTTCTATTTCTCGCATGGTCTGCATAGGCCAGAGAATAAGATCCCAGGTCTTAGTGCGACTGAGAATCTTCATTGTGGCTGGACCGATCCAGGAGTCCACCACATGCAGTATATTCAGGCCCGCAACTTTGATGTGATAAAGAGAGTCCACATCACTGTCGAGCGCCTCCAGAGGACGCACTTCGAGAGGTCCTATTGAGATGGGACGCAGAATTTCAATGGGATAAACCTTTGTGAAACCGAGTGCGCGTATGAGATCGAGAAGCTCTTCAAAGAGTGAAAAAATATAAATAGGGATCTGACGATCCAGAAGATTCAGGCTGGTCAAAGAGAAATGATCATCATGGTAGTGGGAAATAAAAATCGCATCGAGCTTCAGTTCGGGAAGAGGAGAGGTATCGAGTTCAACTTCGGGAAAGACATAGCAGTTTTTGCTGAAGGGGTTTTCAAAAAGAGGATCGAAGGCAATAGTTGTTCCTTCGTATTCAAATAGATATCCGGCATGGAAAATTCGGGAGATTTTGAGTTGCATGATTCTATTCGTCTTTCTGTCGTCTGAGCTGACCGTGAATGCGTGCAATAATAAGGAAGACTTGGGGCTTTGACAAACAGGTTCCTTGTTCAGGTCCTGGCCATCCCAAGTTAGGAGTGACTCCACGGAAGGTGACTCTCTTTGTCAGGCGCAGGAGGCCGCTTATAAGTTTATGAGGGTCATGGCTGGAGACCTGCCATCCTACGAAGGCGCACTCAGGGCTCTTTATGTCAAAGGAGAGGACACCTCTTCTTGTTGAAAAAGATAAACTTTGAGCTTTTCATTTTTCGATATTTAGGGATATGATAGTCGTCTATCCGGGCCCATGGTGAAGTTGGGATCATACGACAATGGCATTGTCGAGTCACCAGTTCGATTCTGGTTGGGTCCACCAATTTTGATTTTAGTTGGTTCATCGAACCAAAGAATTCGAAATACTTATCTGATTAGACCCAAGCGGGATCGAACTGAAATGAGCA
>JBCECD010000323.1:0-6235 GCA_039206745.1 Bdellovibrio sp.
CTCCCTTGAAAGCGTCCAAGAGAGAATGAATATCTGTGACATCGCCATGAACATCTTTACACTCAACACCCTTGAGTTCGGAGATATCGCTGTTCGGTCGTACCAGAGCGTAAACCTCATGTCCTTCAGCGACAAGAGCCCGGGTCAACCAGCTTCCTAAAAAACCATTAGCTCCGGTGACGATGACTTTCATGATAAAGTCCTTTCTGATTTTTCCATGCGACGGAATACCTGTAGACAGAGTTTGGCAAACAGAACTCCGATGAGACAGCCCAATAAAGCTCCGCACATCACATCGGTCGGAAAGTGCACACCGTTGTAAACGCGGCTGTACGCAATCACAGTGGCCAGGGCATACAAAGGCATTGCAGAGGGGGGAAAGATAATTCCTATATACGAAGCAAAACAGAACATATTCGTGGCATGATTGGAGACGAAACTATAACCCCCGAAAGGGGCGCGGACTTCCACCTGCAGATTGGCAGTCTCGGCAGGGCGAGGGCGTTGCACAGTTTTTTTAAAGCCTCGATTGCCGATAAGATCAGAAGCGCCGATTGCCAGAAGACAGACAAAAAAGATAACCAGGCCTTTTTTCAATCCCCGCCGCCAGATAAAAATTCCCAGAATAAAGGGTATCATCACAAATTTAAAAAAAGCTGTCTTGTGTAAGTCTGTGATGAACGGAAAAAACGCATCAGCCCAGCCGGCTGTCCATTGCGAGTTGATGAGAACAAAAAGACCCTTATCGAGGTTCAAAATATAATCGAGCATTCTGTGAACATACTCTAAAATTTCGCTCGCATAAAGTCTAGGTCTTCAGAGAGCTCGGTGTCAGCTGTGATCCCGTGTGGCAATATAATCGACATGGATAAAGCAACTTGGCTCGGCCTCCTCGTGGGTTTTGGTGGAATTATATTAGGCAATCTTCTCGAGGGAGGGCACATGAGTTCTTTAATGCAACTCACGGCCTTCATCATTGTGATGGCGGGAACCATGGGCGCTGTGATGGTTTCAAGTTCTGAAAAAGACTTGAAAACAGGTCTCAATCTCGCCAAACAGGCTTTCAAAAGTGAATCTTCCGAGCTGTCGCGCCGAAGAGTGCAGGAAATTGTAGATTGCGCACGTCTAGCCAAAAAAGAATCTCTTTTAGCATTGGAGGCTCGTCTGGGCCGTGTGCAGGATCCTCTTTTGCAAGGGGTGCTTCGCAACGTAGTGGATGGTGTGGATGCTGAAACTATTCGCGATATTTTTGAAACTCAGATTCACACGGAAGAAGAGGAGCTGCTTTCAGGGGCTAAGATCTGGACTGATGCGGGAGGTTTTGCTCCCACCATTGGTATCATCGGTGCGGTACTGGGACTTATTCATGTGATGGGCAATCTGACCGACACCAGCAAACTCGGCGCGGGTATTGCTGTCGCTTTTGTGGCGACGGTCTATGGTGTGTCTTCGGCGAACCTGCTGTTTTTGCCTTTGGGAAATAAGCTTAAAAAACGGGTGCAAAATATCTCTCGGGAAAAGCAGATGACTTTAGAAGGCGGTCTGCTTATTGCCTCGGGTATGAACCCTGTTCTGCTTGAGCAGAAGCTGCACGCTTTTTTGAGTCATAAAAAATAAACGGGTGTGAAAAAGATGGCGGCAAAGAGAAAAAAACATGAGGAACATGAAAACCATGAGCGATGGTTGGTTTCTTATGCGGACTTCATCACTTTGTTATTTGCTTTCTTTGTGGTGATGTATGCCACCTCCACGGCCAATGAGGAAAAGCAGAAAAAATTTGAAGATTCGATAAAATTAAATCTCCGCCTTGTCGGAGCGGGAAGTGGCTCTGCTGACAGCATCGAAAGTGCTTTGGGAGAGCTGGAAATGCCCGTGGGAGCGTTCCCGCGCAGCGGAGGACCTAAGGAGGTTCAGGATTTTGTCCAAAGATCTTTGGATAAGTCCATGCAGGGAGAGCAAAAAAAGCAGGCGATTCAGGATATCTATCATGACTCAGTCGGAGTGCGGATTGCTTTGGCTGCCTCCACTTTTTTTCCTCCGGGTTCAGCGAAATTGAAAATGTCAGCTTTAGCCTCTTTGGATAAAGTGGCGGAGGTTCTCAAGACAAATGATAAGAGAGTTATTATTGAGGGTCATACCGATGACACTCCGATAGGGGGAGAAAGCTTTCCCAGCAACTGGGAGCTTGCCGGAGGAAGAGCCTCAGCGGTGGTTCGTTATTTTGTGAAATACCATGCTTTAGATCCGAAGAGATTTATCACTATATCCTATGCGGATCAGCGTCCTATAGTTCCCAACGATACAGAGGAACATAAATCCCAGAACAGACGTATCGAAATATTTATTATCACAGATGATAAGAAGGCGGAAATATAAAAGGGCTGAAGAGTTCAGCCCTTTTTTAAAGAATGAGCAACGGTGAAGCTTATGCGCAATCCTTCATTTTTTTGATGATTTCCATAGCGCCTTGGCGATCTACGTTTTTGACTTTGATAATAGCACTGATCAGCGCTTCTTCTGCGTTTGATCTTCCGGAAGCAACGAGGCTGTTAAACTCCTTCAAAACTTGAACGTGAGTCTCTCGTTCTTTCTTTCCATATGTTAAAATTGTTTCAGAGCGATCAATCAAAGCTTTAATGGCGTCGGAAGCCGCAACTTGTTCAGTAGAAAGCGTCTTCTGTGCTCCTACTAATTCTCCATTGGCGATAGTTTCACCTACAACAGCACCTGTTTCTTCAACGGCTTGTCGCTCTGTCGAGTCAGTTGTTTTGGCCAAAGCCAATTTTTTCGCAGCGACAACTTCAGCCAATTTGTTTAAGTACTCAGCACGAACTGTCATACCTTTATTAGAAATACCCAACTCAGTGGTGAGTTTATACTGTGCCTTTTTTGCAGCTTGAGCATCCAAACCTGCCGCACTTGTTTTGCCACCAAAAGCTGCTTTGCGCACTTCTTCTTGGTATTTTCTTGTAGCATCTACTTCCTTAGCAGCGGGTTTGGCTGCGACGGGTGCCGCGTGGGCCGCTACAGCAGATAAACTCATAACAGCTGCCGCCATTCCGAGAATAAAGGCTTTTTTCATATAAATCCTCTCCTTTTAATTTGTCTAAACTTTTGACAAAGACCCCAATTTTTGTATTTTTACCTCAATCGTCAGGGTCATCGTCTTTTAAATTGTTTATAATTCTTCAATTCCTATCTATTTCAAAGTTCGTACCAGGCAGACTTACTTCCCTACAGTGGTCATGCTTTTTCTCATATTATTCAGGCGTTCCTGCATTTCGTTTTTATGTTTAATCTGTTCCGGGCTGCTCTCTTGAAGGTTGCGGATTTTATCCCAACTGACAGAGTTGGCGATGCTTCCAAAAGTGACAAGCTCCATCGCGATGGACTCGATACTTGTGATCAGTTGGACGGCAACTTTTTTCTTCTGAGAAGACTCCTGAGAGCGGGATCCAGCAGATATATTAACAGTGGAAGCCTCTTGATCAGAAGTTGCGCCGAGAAGATCTGCGACACGGCTGAGAGCGGTTTGAACTTCAGTGAACTTTTCCTCCAGTTGATAGTTCTCAACCGGTGATTGAATCACCTGTCTGCCTTGGATTTCCTGAACTCGAATCTGACGAATGAGATTGTCCAGTTCAGCAAACGCCTTCTCAACATCCTTCAGGGCCGGATGTTGTATTTTAATATAGCGCGCGTGAGCAAAGTTGACACTGTATTGCGAAGTGGGCGTCAGCAACTCCTGTAAAAGAGAGAGATAAATTTTTTGTTCCTGGTAAATAGCTCCGACCAGGCCGTTTTCAATAGGTCCCGCATTCAGGCTGCTGCGATCCTGGCGATAGATCTTGCTGATCAGAGTGGCGACAATTTTATCGAACTTTGCGGAGTAATCAGCAAAGGCGGTTTTCATTTCCTCTTCTGTATGCTGGGCCCACCAGTCAACAAAAGCTCCTTGGCCTTTTGAGCCGACAACAGAGGGACGGGCTTCGCCCAGAAGATAATTGATAAGACTGTCATACTCTTTTCCGGATTGGGATTTGAGCTTGTAGTCATAAATTTTGTTCGCAGTGATGATTCCCGTTCCTGTGCAGAGAGAGAGGTGATCTCGAGGATTGCCGATGCGAGGAGGTAAAAACTTGGCTGGGTAACCGGTGTATTGGCCGAAGAATTTCGATGTGTCGACGGATTTTTCCCCGCGATCCAGATCAGGACCGCATAGCATTTGCAATATCAGATAACTGGAGATATCCGATGTTGCGAAGGCACCAACGCTATGATCAAAGTTGGCTTGAGCCAGCATGCTAGAGTTGGCTGGCGCATTGATATAGTTAAAAATAAATCCCTGGCCGTTCTTCATTAATGGGTAAGGAGCACCCATCATACGAGAGATGGAGGTGAGGGCGATAGTATAGTTGGGCTTTTGTAGCATTGTCATCTCAGAGAGAGAAGAGCGGGCCTCTTTGTTCAGAAGTTGAAAGCCCTTAGCGATCCCTTTGTAATCTGAACTTTTAAGGAGACGCAGAATATCAGCCACTTTGTCCTTTTCGTTTTTAGAGAGTTTGCTATATAGATTTTGGAACTCTTGTACGACGGCTGTTTTGGTGGCAACAACCTCTTCAGAGTCCTCTGCATAGAGAGCTTTGATTTGCTCAACAGGAGCGTTTTGTATGACAAGATCTAAAATTTTATTAACGCTATGAACCGTCTCATACTGCATGGGCTCAATCATCTGAGGATGAGAAAGAAAAAGATTTTCTTTTCCGGTACTTAAATCTTTAGGGGTCACTCCGTTAAGAGGATAGGGGCGCTCCAAGAGCTTCAGAGGTGTCTGATCGAAGCGGGAGTTGCGAATCTGCTCAATAAAGTCATTGTAGAAAGAATAGCTGGCATTAAACATTCCAGTGAGATTGGCCAGAGCGGAAGACCAGTTGGAATGAGCCTCATAGACATCCTGCATGTTCATCATGCGCCAGTTGGACATCTTATCTCTAAAGTGCGTCAGCTCACCGACATAGTCGATAGAAGTATGGTTCCATCCGGAAGATATCATTGCATTGGTTTTCTGTACTAGAGATTCATTGAGAGTATAAAAATCTTTTCCTTCAAAATAGTTACCCCAGGCAAAGGCAGTCTTGCTGTGCATCCACATGTCGATGGCCATGAAGGCTCCTAATTGCAGTCCACGCGTTAGGAATGCTCGCAGAGCTTTGACTTGTACCGATCCAGGAGTCACAGTCATGGCGACCTCCGCGCCCACAACTCGGATGAGGGCTTTTGAACCCATTTGTTGTCTTGCTTTCTGAAAAGCAGCAACACCTATTTTTTGTGCATAACCGGCGATGATAGTGGAGCCGACCATGGAAACCAATCCTGGAGCTAAATCCCAGAGTTGTTTTTTGGAAATCAAAGTATCCCAGGCCGCTTCACAGGGATCAGAAATCGAGTTTTGCATCAGCTCCATGTCGGAATAAGTCGCCAGACCACCTAATAATTTTTTGCCACAGGCTTGGACTTGCGAGTTGATGACGATATTAGAGAGATAGCTTTGGATAAAAAAGCCCACGCTCATCGACATATAGGGAATCATGAAGTGATATTTCGGATTTTTCATATAGAGCTGCAGAACATTTGCCGCAGCACTTTGCGAAGACAGGAATGTAAATAAACCGAAGATGCCCAGTGGAGACATCTGGTGATCCATATTCTGTTGTGTGGCGATTGGATTTTGTGAATAGTTTGTCAGCAGCTGTCCAGCGGAAACGGCACCCATCACCATTGTGAAGAGCATGAATTCCATGGGGAAATTTCTAATCGAGTGAGAGACACCCGCTTTAGAAGCTTTGGCAACCTTTGCCATTTCCTCTTTGAACATGCGGGCCATGTTTCGGGGGGAATACTTGTGCAAACGGTCTGGATTTTCCAGTTGAAACTCCATCACGTCTTTATTGGTATCCCGATCATAAAACGTCGCGGTGGAACCATCGGCGTTCATTCTAAATCCATAGCCTTGGCGATAGAATGAATTTAAGAACTCAGGCGAAGACAGCACTTCGTAGGCGGCTTTGATTCTTTTAAAAGTCTCTTCGGCATTTTTATCTTTATTGCGATCCGGGTGATATTGCATACTGAGGCGGCGATAAACTCTTTTGATTTCTTCCTGAGAGGCTTGAGGAGAAACTTTCAATGTCGCCAAAGCTTCTGGTATAGACATACCAGCCTGGTTAAAGCGTTG
>JBCECD010000324.1:0-6216 GCA_039206745.1 Bdellovibrio sp.
GGCTATGAGATGAGTCAGCGGATTCGAAAACGAATCGAGGAGATTTTTGGATGGCTGAAGACCATCGGCCTAATTCGACGACCGATGGTACGAGGGCTGAACAAAGTGGGTTGGATGTTCTCCTTCAGTGTAGCGGTGTACAATTTGGTGCGAATAAATAACCTTTGCACCACCTAAAGGACGGGAAAAGCCTCGATCCGCATTACTCGCCCGCCAGTTCGACTGAGTACGGGACAAGTTCAATCAGCAAAAATTCGGAAAAATGCCGCATGCCGAAGGCGGCGGCGAGCAGATCCGGTAGAAAAACCGGACACAGGCCTGTTTTTTCACCGGCCTGTTAGAGGGCATAATTAATAATGGCAGTTTCTTTTCGTTGTGGTACATCTGATTTTGTTTCAAGCAGGGGGATACTATGAAGCTCGTAGTAAATAACACGACTAAGGTTGGCCGAAATGATCCATGCCATTGTGGGAGTGGAAACAAATATAAAAAATGTTGTCTCGATAAAGATCGCGCGGCTGAATACAATCCAGAAAATTTCGATCCAATCGGTTTCAAGCAGGAAATGGAACAAATGATGAAACAAATCGGTAAAATCGCTGAAACTAAAAATATGTCGGTCGATGATTTAAATAAAATGCTAGTCGGGAAAAGCATGGATGACATAGCGGATGAGTATGAGGAAATTGCAGATCGAAAACCCGCTGATATAGCCCAAGATATGATTTATGATGCTATGGATATGGATTCAGGGCGCGATCGCCTTTCGATGGCTCAGGCGGCTTTAAAAGTCTATCCAAATTTATCAGATGCTTGGATTATTTTAGCCGAGGAAAAAGCAAAGTCTCCACAAGATGGCCTAGAGTATTTAAAAAAGGCCGTTGAGGTAGGAGAAAAACATCTTGGTAAAAAATATTTTAAAGAAAATGAAGGTCATTTTTGGATGGAGATTGACTCTAGACCCTACATGCGAGCCAAGGCGTTTTTAGGACAAGCCCTTTGGGACTTGGATCATAAAGATGAAGCTATTACACATTTTAAAGACTGTTTGCGACTCAACCCAAATGATAACCAGGGAATCCGTTATTTGCTTATGCCTTGTCTTCTAGATGTAAACGATCTCGATGGTTGTGAATCAATATTAAAACAATTTAAAGATGAAGGCACTGCCCAATTTAATTATAATAAAACTCTTTTTTACTTTAAGAAGTATGGATCAGAATCGAAAAGAGCCATCACACAATTAAATAAGTCTGTGGATAGAAATAAGTTTATTCCATCGTATATTTTAGGAAAAACTAAAATGCCAAGTCAGATTCCCGGGTCGTACTCAATGGGTTCAAAAGAGGAAGCCATAATTTATGCAGATGAAGCCTATCAAGTTTGGAATCAAACACCGGGAGCAATTGACTGGCTTACTCAAAATTTAAGATCTGGAAATCATTAAAATGAAAGCTTCTGAAATATTCCTAGATTACTGCGCTCCTGCTCGGGATGGACTACCTGAAAACGTAACCGCTGCAATGCTAAAAAAGACGTTAATGGTTCCGGAACTTGTGTGGAATACAATTGTCATGGACACAAGCAAAAATAGAAAACTCGGCGAAATTCCTGACATTCTAACACTAACTCTGCACACGGATTTCCCACCAGCACATCGAAAACAAGGTGAACTTCTATTTAAATTTTGGGTTCAGAGGAAAGATACTGAGTTTTCACAACACAAATGGCCACTAACAACAGAAATATACGAGAATGTAAAAAAAGAGGTTATTGTCCGTGTCTTAGTTCATGACAACAAAAATCAAAAAGTCTCAATACCTAAAGAATGGAGTAATAAAAACGTAGCATCGGTAATCAATTTAAGAAGGTAATATTGTTTTTACCCGATAACTCCTGACGGGAGTTGCTTGCGAAGAAGGTGGGTCTCATTTCCAGAGATCACGTCGGCTGTGCTAACTCGACTGTCGAACCCTACAGATCGTAGTATTTTCGTACAGACGAAAATTCCGATTTCGATTTTTCCTAAATCAAAACAAAAAAATTACGGCGACTTTTGCTTGCCGGAGCTTCCGCGAAAAATCTTCGATTCGCGGTCAACTGTGTGCTTTTCAATACGCCCAATTTTTATGAATACGCGGGAGAGGTGTCCAAGCTCTCTGATCCGCAGAGTTACCAGATCAGCAAGGAGTGCGATCCTGACAAAGACGTTTCATAGGCCGATGAGAGTTTTAACACAGAGCGTATTCTCTTTTCTCTTTCTCGTTGGCAGCCTGCTCTGTACAGTAGTTCAAGTTTAACGGAGAATGGCTATGCGAAAAATTCTTTTCTATCTTGTTTGTTTTTTTGGAGTGCACGCTTTTGCGAAGGACCCGTCAATACGTCAAGTTCACATTGAAGGCCAAGATTATTCATGCCGCCCATCTAATATAGTCGTACCGTGCCCAACCAATGAGCTCAGCACATTGTTAACATTCTCAGGTAGCTTTGCGGATTCAATCGGTTGTTCGAATGATATTCAGGGTAAGGCGGACACATTTTCTCAAGATCAAACGGTTGCAAAAAAATGTTTTAGCGGAAAAAGAATAAATGATCTTTCAGACGGAATATCACAAATGATGGTCAGTAAGCAGTGTACTTCTCAATTCAATGCCAGGTGCTCAGAAATTTATAAATGTCATGAACAGGATCCAACTTTTGGTGGTTATCGCGAGCTTTGTGGGCACCTCGGCTCCTATCTGGATTTTTTACGAAGGGTGAGAGGTCTCCCAGAGGCACTCTTCACAGAGCAGGATGGCGTGAATCTCTGCAACGAATTATTCTAATTGGCGTCACGACAGATTGGTCATTTAAGTTTTCTGCGATCTGAATATTGTGCGCACTCCAAGCTCCCGCAGTTTCGCCGCTACACAAAACAAACAACCCATCACAAAGCACATCATTTCTGATCTAGCCCGTACTTTTCAGTGAAATAGTGGAGTCGGTTCGGGGCAATGTCGAGGCGGCGAGCTGCTTCCTCTTTGGAGCTGGAGCTTTTCATAACATCCGCCATCATCTGCCGCTTCTTTTCGTGAAGGTAGCGGTCTATTTCTTCGAGCGTTCTTGGGTCTTCGATTTCTCTTTTTTTGGTACAAAAGTGCTTCAAGGTCTTCAGCACGCACGATCTCACTGTCGCACCGATCAAGTGTCGCTCAACGACCGAGCGAAGTGAGCGGCTGAAATAAAAATGCTAATTAAAAGAGTTATAATGAGTTTCATAGTGATTTTCTCAATATAATTTCCAGATAAGGTCCGTTGCACGTATCATTTGCGCATCCTATAACTCTGTAAGAGACAATCTGACTAATCCCAAGTTTATCGAATGTTTTATAAAAAGGTGTACTCATGAGCGCAAGGAGTTCTCGCTATTTTTGATCGAGAAGCGGTCTATCTTTGGTTGAATTCTCATGGGACATTTGATTGTATTTTGCAACAAATACATCTTCATTGGTTCCGATCAATTGCGCTTTAAAAGCTCTATTCTCACCTGCGCTATTTATCAGGTGTTTGATAAGCTCTATTGAAATTCCTTTTCCTTGAAATTCGGGCTTTACATAGATCATGTCAATGACTACGTCACCCCTTTGATCCGTCGAAAATTCGACGTACCCTGCCTTGGTGCCATTTACGCTGTAATTGATGGTGCTTGAGGCGTCGTCTTGGACTATTTGAAATTCCGACGGACGTGAGACATCGCTTGAAGCCTTTGCCAAGCTTGTAAATGAAATTAACACTAGACTTAAAATTGTCGTCATTATTTTCACTTTGGATTCTCCGTGGCTTTTATATCTGTTATTTTGTTAGCAATATTCTGAAATAGCAACAAAGATGCCAAAATCCAATACGCGTACGTCGCCGTCGCTCTGTCAGGCATGTATTTCGGCTTGGAACAGCAACAGCCCAACAGCTCCAATGGGGTTACCTAAAGGCTAATTAGAAGCACAAGGCATAGTTTCATAATGTTCCCCTCTTTTTTTGAAAACATATATAACTCGGTTTAAGCTTTGCAATTTGATTTTAGATCATCGACTCAAATAGGCACCCACCGATGAATTTTCATTCTGCCGACTGATGAGGTCTCACCATGCGGCGGCGATTTTGGGGACGATGCCACCATCCGGTGGAGCACCGACATTAAGTTATTGATGTAGCTTCTCTTGTAGCCCGCCTTCCGCAGATAGGTCCTAAGCGATGAAAAAGTCCGACCCGGCCCACACACAACCTACGGGACTGTGCTATATGTGATGCTGAATTTCTGCCATCCGCATCTCGGAAAATGAGTCCGTCGTTTGGATATTTAATCCCGTAATTTCAGGTATTTAGACTGGTGACAACCCATGCAATATAACTGTATAGAGAGGCAGGAGACGATGATGAAACAGAAAGTGAATACCCCAAAAAAAGGCGCTGCTAGGAAGTGGGCTGAGCGCCTCAAAAATCTGCGTGAGCAACCGCCGTTCGAAGAGCTAATGAACATTCTCAACAGAATGGAGAAACCAAAAAAGGTTGCTCAACCTCGATCCCGTGGAGACCTGGATATCTGATGCAGGTTATTCGAGGGATTGATTCATTTAAAAAGATTCTCGCCGTAAGCCGTGAGGGGATCTTGGCCGACACAGGCTTTTTATATGCCGCCGCCGATACGGATGATCGGCTGCACGATCAAGCCGTCGCGATCTATGAAGTTCTCGAAGAGTTGGAAGTCCCAGTGTACGTCAACGTCATCAGCCGCATGGAATTCATCGACCTCATCTTTAGAAAGCAACTGACGATAGGGGCTATCAAAACCTATGAGAAGATGACCGGCGATCAGAAAAAATCTTTGTTCAACTTTTTAAAAAATATTCGAGACGAAAATACCGCGCATCTCCGAGCGGGCCAATCGTACAAGCTCACCGAGGGAAAGCTCAAAAAGTTGAGAGGCCACTTCGAAGAAATGGGCGCAGCGGCTTGGCGTGTATTCTGCCAGCAATATGCGGGCGAGAAGTTATCGAACGAATGGAAAATTCTCGAAGAGGAGTTCGGGATGGAGTTCATCGAGGTCATGGAAGGTCAAACTACAGTCGTGATGGCTCAACCGTTGTATTGGAGAGACATGATTCAAGTTATGGGTCGCGAGGGCCTCAGAGGCCCCGACGCTATGATAACAAATCTCTTTCTTAAGAGCCGCTTGCCGATACTTATCACCACCGATGGAGACATTGTGAAATCTTTCAATGATGACGATCATGAATACGCGAAGAAATCAGTCTTTCATCTGGAATAGTCATTTTCAACGGTGAGGCATTATCACCAGAGACCTTCATTTTTGTTTCTAACAATTCTGAAGTCTTTGAACGCTGTATTCGGAACTCCTTCTTCAAATTCTGGAGCCACTCGGTAAAAGCGAAACTGTTTTGGAGAATCTAAAGCAGAATGAAGTTGTACAGAAACTCATGTAGCAACCATCATTATATTTGCCATATTTTAAATTCATCTACTTGTATCTACCACTTTTGATAGCAGCACTATCTGTACCAATACAACCGTAGCAGAAAGAAAAAGGCATCGTTTTTTTAAAGCCAATGCATTTCAATAGATATTTTGGATAACTCCCTGGGACTTTAGCCAGAGAGTGCTAGAAAAATGGAAGCCCTGACGAAACTTTAAGATTATTTACAGAATTATTCTCTGCAAATTACACAGGACCTGGTAGGCTAAATTAGATGAAGCATTCAAGTAAAATAACACTACCCAGTCACACCGCCATCCTTGTCCCATCTGTTAGAAAAGCAGCGGACTATCTCAAAAAGTTTGATTTTAAAATTGGTAAAGAAGAAGAATGGGACGGCGAGGGCACCAAAGAAATCTATGTAGAGTTGGGCCAAGCAAACTCCTTGCTTTTAATGGAGCCGATTAAACCTGGGGCTTATCAGCGAGCCTTAGAGAAGAGAGGCCCAGGACTTCATCATCTTGCCGTTGATGTTCTAAATCTTGACTCATTTTTAGAGTCCATCACTTTAAGCGGTTGGTTGATTCACCCAATCAGCCTTAAAACAATGAAAGAAACTAAAACCGCTTGGCTTAAAAGCGGTGATAAAAAGTGGGCCGCTTAATCAGCTTTCCGCTGGTGGGAAAATTATTATTGATAAACGTATAAATATAACCGTATCTTAATCAAAAAAATTGACTGGGCTA
>JBCECD010000325.1:0-6100 GCA_039206745.1 Bdellovibrio sp.
CTCATTATGAGGATGGTGATTTAAACCTGTATCTGCCTAAGCTTTCAGTGGCAAAAGCTCGCAAAATTGAGATCCAAGCTAAAACAGGAGGATTCTTCGATAAAATTCTTGGAGTCAAAAAGACTCCAGATACGCAAGACACAACCACCCCTTCCCACTAATCCCCTCCTCCCCGTGAACCTGGCTTATCAGCCAGGTTCTTTTTTGATCACTTACACAATCTCAGGTTGAAAAGACATGTTATCTATCCTATATGGAGGGAAAATCTTTTAAAAAGATTTTTGCGACTTCAAAATAAAGGAAGTTCGAGGTGGGTATGTCGTCATTCTTATTAACATTGATATTGTCTTTTTCCCTGCAAACCTTCGCACAGGAAAACCCGGTCCAGGAGTCCGTCTCCGCTGAAGAACAAATTCCGAATATGATCGAAGACCTCAATCCTTTTGATCCGAACATCGAAGAAACTTTGCGCTATTACGATAAAATCTATGAAGAGGAGACTGGCAAATCTCCCTTCCTGCAAAACAATCAACTTTTTTATAATATCATGGGAATTAAAAGATGCGTGCGCGCAGAGTGCCCGGTCTGGATTCAAGTCGTGAAACAGACTCAGCGTCTTTATCTCTATATCAACGGCACTCTACAAAACTCCTGGTTGGTTTCAACAGGCGTAAGAGGTCATGAGACTCCCAATTTTGATACAAATCCAAATGGACGTATTTATGATAAATACACTTCGACCAAATATCCTGGTGGGGACTACAATGGTCTAGGCAATATGCCCTATGCTGTTTTCATCCAAGGGGGCTTTGCTTTGCATGGAACACCGAAAGGCAATTGGCCTCTTCTGGGCAAGCAAGCTTCTCATGGTTGCATTCGTATGCATCCTGATTTTGCTTATTCATTCAATCGCCTTGTCCGTCAAAATGGCGTCTCGAACGTATGGATCACTGTGCAATAAACCAAGATTTATTATTGTATATTTAGTATCTAGTCGTCCGTTTACACCTGAGACGGTGTCAGTTTTCCAACACCTGAGTCCGTCTCATTATGCCAAATCGCCACAATAAATCTTACAGATTGTTCACTTTGCTTTAGTATTCTTTCCATAGGTTGGGGGGGAAACCATGAACTTTCTGTTATTAAAATCTTCTTCTATTGTCTTGAACAAAACAAAAAAACTTTTAGTCGTTGCAGCTCTCAGTATTGTTTCATCTCCGAGTTGGGCTTGCGATGTCGATGCGGCCTACGGAACTTATTGCCGTCTTTTCAGCAATTCGAGTCCCTGGAATATATTTCCGGTACATCCGACATTTACAAGTATTGGTGTGCCGGCTTCGACTATGGGCTACTTTCCTTCAGTTTCTGGAGGGGCTTATTCAACAGGGATCTTTAAAGCTGAGATCGGAGATCCCTCTGCGACTGTCTATGGTCTGACAAGCTCTGGCGTGTGGTTTCCAGATGCACAGGCCTACCGCACCAGCGTGACCTTGCCCCGTTGGCCGGCTGAAGTCGCTGCCGCCTCAGGAAGTGATGGCCATGCTGATATCGTCGATGAAGCTTCCGGTATCATTCACTCTTTTTGGAAGTTAAAAAAAGTAGGTGGGGTTTGGAAAGCGCAACAATATGCCTGGACCTCTCTCAAAGGTCGCGGATGGGGTGAGCCCGCTCAATATTTTCAAGGAGCTCGGGCCGCTGCGGTTCCCACTTCAGGCGGTGTGATCCGTAAGCATGAAGTTGATGACGGTGATGTTATGTATCGCCACGCTCTGGCGATGTCACTCGCTCATAATGGTCTGGCGAAAAGTCCGACTTATGTTTATCCTGCCACTTCTGCAGATTCCGATGCCGCCAGCACAAATAGCGGTAAAATTCCAGAAGGAGCTCTTTTGATGCTGCCTCCTGACTTTGATATCGAAACCATCAAAACACCCGCACTGAAGAAAGTTGCCAGAACATTGCAAGTGTATGGTGGTCGCGTGGTTGATAGAAATACCGGAACTCCTTATGTGATCTATGTTGAGATCGGCGCTAACTTCGCTCTGCACGCTGGTGGATGGAACTCTGTTGCCGCTTCTGATTTGCAAAGAATTCGTGTGGGCCTGCGTATGCTCGACAGTGCAAAATCTTGGGTGTCAGGCGCAACTCCTGCTAAATACAATGCCCTGTGGAAAGGTGTTGAGTACAATGGCTGGAGCAGCATCAACGCTTCCAATCTCAATCATCTTTCCATGCGCGGTCCTTGGAGTGTGAGTGGCTCTGGCTCTACTTCCGGCTCTTCATTCGATACTTGGCAACAAGCTTATGTATGGAAGAACCAAAATGCAGCTGTGCTCTTATATAAGAATGATCCGATTTCCAAAATCTCTTGGGCTGTTCCAAAAGTAGATGATGAGTTCGTAGCCAAAGCCCGCGTTTCCGGCGGGGCAAAAGTGCGCTTCGAAGTCATTGTTGGTTCGAAAGTGAATGGCTCTTGCGTGAGAAACACCGCTAAATCCATCGACACTGGATATCTGGTGAACGGACAGAGCTATAAAATCAAATGGCCTTCGGGTGTCTGCATGACTCGAGCTTGGATCTCCAAGCCTTCCGGCTCTGCGGCTGCCAATGCCACAGCTGCCATCGAATTACTGAAGTAAGCTGCAATTTCTGTAATTTTTCTCATCCGCCCCTCATCCTGGGGGGCGGATTTTTTATTGTCTCAGCCTCTCTGGGTTGAGTTCAACCCTCCGAAGATTTAAAAACGGTCCTTTCCCTATTGAACAAAGGACGCGCCATGATCCCTGAGCTTCTGATGCCTGCGGGCTCTCTCGAAAAACTAAAATACGCTTACACTTACGGAGCCGATGCCGTTTATGTCGGAGTTCCTCTTTTCAGTCTGCGCGCCCGCGAAAATGAAATGACCTTTGAAGACTTGCAAAAAGGCATTCAGTTCGCACGCGAGAACGGCAAAAAGGTTTACCTCACCGCCAACATCTTCGCCCGCAATCTGAAACTCAAACCTTTCCGCGAACACTTCAAAAAATGGGTGGATTTAAAACCAGATGCTTTCATCATGAGTGACCCCGGCCTGATGTTAACAGCAAAAGAAATTGACCCGGACGTTAATATTCATCTCAGCGTTCAGGCCAATTGCATGAACTGGCAGAGTGTGAAGTTCTGGCAACAGCAGGGCGCTACACGCATCATTCTCAGCCGGGAATTGCGTATAGAGGAAATCAAAGAAATCCGTGACCGCGTTCCTGATATTGAACTGGAGGCTTTTGTCCATGGTTCTATCTGTATCGCCTATTCAGGTCGCTGCTTGCTCTCTCACTACATGAGTTATCGCGATGCCAATCAAGGTGTCTGCGATAACAGCTGTCGCTATGGATACAATGTCTACAAAGCCGATGCAGAAAAAGACGAAGAGTATTATATCGAAGACCTTCGCGACAAAGGCCAATTCTATCAAATTGATGAAGATGAAAATGGCACTTACATCATGAACGCCAAAGATTTGTGCGTGATCGAACATCTGCGCGAACTGCGCGATGCCGGTGTCTGCTCTTTCAAAGTCGAAGGCCGTACTAAATCCATCTATTATGCAGCGATGGTTTCAAAAATCTATCGTAAAGCCATCGACGATATGGTCGCAGGAAAAGAGTTCGACAGAAATCTTCTGGCTGAGCTCGATAAAGTTGCCAACCGTGGCTATCACAAAGGCTTTGTGATGGGGAACGTCTCTCATCACTCCCAGGAATACCGTCACTCGACATCGCGTAATTACAGCCAAAAATTTGCCGGTGTGGTTCTCGGAGCCTCAGAAAAGCCTGGCTTTGTGAAAGTGGAGGCTCGTCATCGCCTGCGCCCCGGTGAACAAATTGAAATCACCTTGCCGCAGGGAACTCAGAAAGCCACTGTGGGCAATATCATCAATGATAAATTTGAAGCAGTCCCTCAAGCAGGTGGCGGTGGTTTGATTTATCATCTGCAATTGCCTTTGGTTCCTCAACCCGATTCTCTGATCAGCCTGATCGAAAAAGGTGGTTTTTAAGACAGCCCCTCTCATTGATCTCATAACAGTCCCTCTTTGAGACAACATTTTGGAGATTCTCAAATAGTCTTCCAGAATTTTCTTAATACTCGGGGGCTACAATAAAGTCAGTTAACGAAAGGACTTTGTTATGAGATCACTTCTAAGCTCTTATACAGGAGATCTTTCGCAAGAAGACATGGCACCGGTAACCAACCCGGATTTTGCTCCCAAAGTGCTTCTCGTCGAGGATTCTCCAAGCACGATGCTTGCCCTGACCAACGCCTTCTTAGGCCTTGGCTGCACTTCTGATATGGCTTTTGAAGCCAATGAAGCCTGCAGTCTCTTTATGATACGAAAGTATGATTTGCTTGTCCTAGATTGGAACTTGCCTGACCTCACCGGTGGTGAGTTCCTAGAGAGAATGGATCTGCTTATAAAGCATTCCAAGCAGACTCCCCATTCTCCCATACCCGTCGTGATCCATACGGCAAAAGACTGGCGCGGTCTGCAATATGCGGACTGCCATTTTTTTAAAGTGATCGATTACTGGAAGAAACCCATGGGTTTCTCTGAGGTGTCTTTGCATGCAAACCAAACAATACACAACCTATTTTAATGAAGAGAAGGATCGTTACATGAAAGCCTACGTGCAAGTTGATTATGTTGGGAACTTCACAGCCGATGAGATTCAACATTGTCACCATATGATCAGTCACCTGGCATCCAAACTCAACTTGTGCATTACTGGCAGCCTGAGCCGTCGTGAAGACACCCACACAGGTATTCTCACGTTCGGGCAAGGAAACAGAAAGGATTATGTGCGATCTCGAAGTTCGAATTTGGCTGAATTCATAGAAAATCTTGTGGTGCAGATTGAGACATACAGTCAAGCCACATAAGCGAGCCGGCGCTTACTCCACAGCGCCGTGCTCATCCAAAATATAGCCAGAGCCATAAACTGTACGAATATACTGACCGGAAGGACCGAGTTTTTTTCGCAGAGATGCGATATGACTGTCGACCACGCGATCTGAAGTATCCAAGTCTGTGCTCCAAAATTTATTGAGAAGCTGTTCACGGCTGACAATAATGCCTTTATGATCCAGCAAGTGGGCAAAGATGCGCAGCTCACGCGGAGTCAACATCACCTCTTCCTTCATCTCACAATCCCGATAAACACGCCCTGCGGAGCGATCATAGCGCAGAGAACCCCAGGCCTTGATCACATTGCCCTCGGTCTTCAGCTTCTTCAGCTTCGCTTCCACAATAGCTTTAAGCTCCCGCAGATCAAAGGGTTTGGTCAAGTAATCGTCAGCCCCTAAGCTGTAACCGGCAATACGATCCTCCACCGTACGATTGGCAGAAAGAATCAGGATCGGCTTATGACTCCATACTTCGTTCGAACGAATATGTGATAAGAACGACAGGCCATTACCGTCAGGCAAATTCAAATCAACAATGAACATGTCATATTCCGTGGAAGAGAGCATCGAGCTGGCTTGAGCAATGGTCTCAGCCTTGTCCACTTGAGCTCGTCCTCGCAGAGTGACGCCCACGAGGTTTTGTATTTCTTTTGCGTCATCTAAAACTAGCACTCGATACATATTATGTGTCATCCTCGGCCACAAAAACGATATTTACATTTTTAAGATGATATTCCATCAAACCTGCAAGGTGCAGCACAGTCTCTTTGTCTTTGCATTCAGCAATATCTTCGATGATTTTTCCAAAGGTACCCATATCCACAAAGCCATAGGAACCTGAAGACCCCAAAATTCGATGTCCCAGATTTTTGACTCGCTTCCAGTCGTCTTTGCTAACAGCATCCTGGATTTCCACCACATCGCGAAAGCGCTCAAATATAAAGTCTTTCAGATAGGGCTCAAGTATGTTCTCGACATACACCGTATCAGGCAGCTTCATCTGATTAAAATCTTTTTTAGGCTCCAATTTGCGACCTTTCTAGCCAGGTTCTGATTGTCTCCACCGACTCGTAAGCGATTCCTTTAAAGAAAAGAGTCACTCGCCATTTTTTTTGCCGCTCGACCCATTCACACTTATTGATATAAAGCTTAGGACTCT
>JBCECD010000326.1:0-390 GCA_039206745.1 Bdellovibrio sp.
CTTGCACCGCGTCTCCACAACTTTTGAAGACCTGGAAAAAGAAATCAACAAACATGTGAGAAAATTTACCCGGCACCTGGAGATGGATATCAATCCCAAAGAGCTGAAGATGTCAGCCTGCTGGATCAATATCATGCCCACTGACGTGATCCACACCATGCATATTCACCCTCTGTCTGTTATCAGCGGAACTTACTACGTTCAAACTCCAAAGAACTGCTCCTCCATTAAATTCGAAGACCCTCGTTTGGAGTCCTTTATGGCTTCTCCACCGCGCCGACATGATGCCAAGGATATCAATCAACGTCATTACTCCGTCGCCCCAACCGAGGGGAATATCGTTCTCTTCGAAAGCTGGCTGCGCCATGAAGTTCCTAAAAACGACGCCAC
>JBCECD010000326.1:400-6083 GCA_039206745.1 Bdellovibrio sp.
TCCTCTCCCTTCAAAAAAGCCTCAGATTGAGTCCGAATCCATCTGGCAAAGAACGGGAGGTTTACATAAAGGGCTTCATTCTGGCACTGGAGAACGGAGCCGGTTGGGAATAAAGATGATGAAAGAACTCCGACAATAAATCTCTTGCCTTGAATGTCGATAAGGGCCGGCCCTCCAGAGTCACCGTTACAGGTTCCTCCCTCCGTCTGCTGAGCGATAAAGAACATCTGCTTCGATTGGTAATTGCGAACAGGTAGATCCTTGCGATACAAACCATCCGCAGATTGACCGCTGGTCTCATCTGTTTTTCCATAACCTGCTGCCAGAATCGAAGTCACCTTCTCTAATAAATCCTCGGAAGGGATCGGGAACGTAGAAACATATTCAGGAAGAGGCTTCTCGAGAAATAAAATGGCGAGGTCCTGCAAACTGACAGACGCCTGGGGATTATATAAAGGAAACATCACAGAGCGTATCACTTTTGAAGTGTGCGCAGGACCTTGAGGGCCGGCAGACACTTCCACCGTCATCTCTAAAGCTGTCTGAACAACACAATGAGCGGCAGTTATGACAATGCGAGAGTTCAGCGCGGAGCCAGTGCATTGAAAATATTGAAGCTCTGCTTGTGTGGATAGACCTGTTTTTATTTCTTTCTTTTCAAGTAAAGACTTGACCCTTAATACATCTGTATAAAGAGCCTCCATCTGAGAGACTTTCTGTCCTCGGATAATAGCTTGTGCCTCAGGTGTTTCTACCGTCATTTGAGCGTTTTGCTGCTGGCATGAAATCAAGAGCAAAACCGGGAGTGCATAAAAACTTCTTGGCCATGACAAAAAGGGCCTCTTTTTTTCCATTCAGATCACTCCTGCGGAATTATATTACAGATCAACTTTTCACTGTATTTTCCCTGCTATAAATGTTCCATGAGCCGGGATTACAACTCACCGCTTCTTGGCGCTGTTTATCTATGATTCAATACGGACCGGACCGCTCCTCGGTAGCATCTATTTATGAGTCAATAGAACCGACCGCAGCCTCCCGACTGAAGTGAAGGAGGAGCATTCTTTGCTAGATAAGTGGCACAACAAGGGAGTACTTCTTTTAAACAGGATCTCCGGCGGGCATGGATGCCCGCGACCGCCAAAGGCGGTCAAGACAGCCGGCTGAGCCTGGATGGCGTATCCTGTTTAAAAGAAGTACTCCCTTGTTGTGCCTTTGCTTCTTTTTTTAGTTGTGATGATGTGTGGTGGGGAAGTTATTCGGGGAGAATGGATGCGGTTTCGGATTCTGGATGAATGAGGCCATCTCTTGCTGCCACCAACGAATCGGCGAGATAGACCAGAACTACAATGATCAGCATCCATTTTATCATTCAACCTCCTTTCATCAGTAAATCTCATCCACTTCGGGATGTCGAATTACGATTTAGAATGAATGTCATAAAAATAAGTTTGGTTAAAAGCTGGACCGCTTTTTAAGTTTATTTGACGAGCTGTTGCGAAGATCCTGGTTTGTGCAGCCTTTGACTATAACCACTCTGAGTCCTGAGATATGTACACGCCTTCTTATAGAGCCCTCTTCACTATTGATGAGGGATAATACAGAGCTTGCATGATTATAGAGATCCGTTTCGCAGACAGGCTCTCTCTTTTAAACTTATGCCATGCATCAGGCCCTTCGTTTCTGGGAGTTTTATTTCCCAGTCTTTACAAAAATGTTATAAAGTTTTTATGAAACCAATTATTCTTACAGGTGACCGGCCAACGGGTCCCCTCCATCTTGGCCATTATGTTGGATCCCTGAAAAACCGTGTTGAATTACAAAATTCTTATGATCAGTACGTCATCATTGCCGACGTCCAGGCCTTAACAGACAACTTCGACAATCCTGAGAAAGTACGCAACAATATTCTCGAAGTAACTTTGGACTATCTGGCTGCGGGCTTGAATCCACAACAGAGCACGATTTTCGTACAGTCTGAGATTCCGGCTCTCTTTGAGATGACCACTTATTTTATGAATCTGGTCACAGTTTCTCGTCTCGAAAGAAACCCCACCGTGAAAACAGAGATTCAGCAAAAAGGTTTGGAGAAATCTCTGCCTGCCGGCTTTTTTACTTACCCCGTGAGTCAGGCCGCTGATATTTTAGCTTTCAAAGCGGATTTGGTGCCTGCCGGCGAAGATCAAAACCCCATGCTTGAGCAAACCAATGAGATCGCCCAACGCTTCAATCATATTTATAAGACACAATTCTTCAAACCCGTTAAAGGCTACAGTGGCGTGGCCGGGCGTCTGCCAGGTATTGATGGCAAAGCCAAAATGAGCAAGTCCTTAAATAATGCGATCTATCTTTCTGACTCTGCTGATGAAATCAAAAAGAAAGTGCAAAAGATGTACACAGATCCAGGACATCTGAAGATCACAGACCCTGGTAAAGTGGAAGGCAATGTGGTCTTCAGCTTTCTCGATGTTTTTGATCCCAACAAAGAAGAGGTCCAGGCTCTTAAGGAGCACTATCAGCGAGGGGGCCTGGGAGATGGAACTCTCAAGGTTCGTCTCACTGAAATTTTGAACTCTCTTATTGCACCCATGCGTGAGCGACGAGCCCAGTATGCTCAAGATCCCGAAGCTGTTCTTAAAATTTGTCGGGAAGGCTCTTTGAAGGCTCAAGCCCGAGCTCAGCACACTTTGAAAGAGATGAAAAATCTTATGGGAATAGGACTATAGGGATTATTTTTGTCCGCGCCCGTTTAAAATTTAAACAGTCTTGCGCTTTGAAACTGAGTTAAACTCCAGTTGAGATGGTATGCGCCTTGCTTTACTGAAATATATGGCATGGAATATTAAGCTTCTCATAGGTTTATTGCTTTTCATTTCGGCTTTCAAAGTGGAAGCCTACACCTATGTGTCACAGCTTTCGCATTTTCGTTTGCATATCACTTTGCATAAAATGCGCGTGATGCGGATTGGAATGCATCTGGCTCAGACTCACTTCCCAGAGGTTTCCCTGGCAGAAGTCCGAAATTTTTTAGAGCTGCATGACAACTCCAAAATGGATGAGGCCAATGCGGAAAGACTTTTCCGATTCTATGGAAAGCGCCCGCAGAATGCTGAGGAGGAAAGGCTCCTTAAAGCAATTGTTGAGCATATAGACCAAGTCGATGATCGGATCCGGGAAGAGTATTTGAATGCACGCCCCCTGGATCCTGACACTAAAGAAAAACTTTTTATTATCGAAAAAGTCGCAGATCTGGTGGATCGAGGGCTGGATCCTGTTGCCTCCGAAGAGTTTGGGCATCGCCTTAAGGTCGCCAGTGAATACATGAAGGCTCGAGAATTGGCGGTGTTAGCTGCGGCCATGGAGGCGGACTACTATAAAATTGTGCAGGATTTGAGAATGAAACCTCTCTACGTTCTAAATAGCTTTAATAGCTGCCAGCGAGTCTTTGACTTTTAAATAGCACTCTCGTCTTGACTAGATGCTTCATATCCGTTAAAAGGGGCGATTCTACGCATAAAAGGGATACCCATGAAAATCAATTTGACCGAAATTCCCGAAGAAGGACGCTCCTATCAATGGAATACTCAATCAGGTGAGCTCAATCAGGTTCTCCTGGATTTGGTGGGCAAAAAAGCTCATACAACAGAGTTTTTTATCAAACCTTTGAATTCTCGTGATTTCGAGTTGATTGGAACCATTCAAACCAGCTTGCCCGAACAATGTTCGCGCTGCGGCATTGATATCGACTTCCCTGTGAATGAAAAATTCCACGAAATCTTGATTCCAAAGCAGAGTCAGCCTCGAAATAGTAAATACTCCCGGGTGAATCACCTGAGCGACCTACCTACAGGGGGGCCGGAGGTTTCCGAGTATGAAGGTCATATCTTTGATATGGGTGAGTTTTTGCATGAAGTGGTGGCCTTGGCCGTGCCCTTCAACCCTGCTTGCCCGGAAAAAGAGCAAGGTAAACCGGATGGTTGTCGCTTCCCCGTGAAAGACGAGGGGTTTGTTTACGACGAGCCCATGCCTTTGGAGAAACCACAGAATCCTTTTGCGGCTCTAAAAAATATAAAGCTCAATTAAAGGTTGATTTTTGCCATTCTTTGGTTAAATTAACGTGCTTCGATTACAAATGACTCAATTAAAGAGGTTTAGAAATGCCAACACCTAAGAAAAAAACGTCTCGCTCTCGCCGTGATATGCGCCGCTCTCATGACGGTTTGACTACTCCTGCTATTGCAGTAGAGAAAAAAACAGGCGAATTGGTTCGTCCTCACCGCGCTCATAAAGGTGCTGACGGTGCTTTGTACTACAAAGGCAAACAAATCAGCGCGGCTAAATAATATATCTATCAAAGGTTGACTCCATGGCAGGAATGTATCGATCTCGAGTTGCAGGGATAGGCTCGTATCTACCAGAGAAAGTTCTGACGAACTTTGATCTCGAAAAAATGGTAGAGACCAGCAATCAGTGGATTGTTGAACGCACTGGGATCGAGCGCCGCCATATAGCTCCTGAGGGCGAGGCCACATCGGACCTCTGCCTTCGAGCTGCTCAAAGAGCTCTTCGAGACGCCGGTCTCACTCCTGAAGATTTGGACATGATCATTGTGGGCACCGTCACCGGTGACCATCAAATGCCTTCGACCTCTTGCTTTTTACAAAGCAAGTTAGGTGCTAAAAACGTCATGGCCTTTGATGTGAATGCAGCTTGTTCAGGCTTTATCTATGGAGTTTCTATTGCCGATCAGTTTATTCGCTCAGGTATGTACAAAAACATTCTTGTTGTCGGCGCGGAAGTTCTCAGTCGTTATATGAACTATAAAGACCGCGAGACTTGTATTCTCTTTGGGGATGGCGCAGGGGCTTGGATTATCTCCCGCGCTGAAAAAGACGAGCAAAATATCATTGCCAGCTCTCATTTGCATGCTGATGGAAATTTAGCGGATCTCTTGATTCTTCCCGGGGGAGGCAGTCGCATTCCTCAGTCTTACGAAGTGATCGACAAGGGTTGGAACTTTATGTCGATGAAGGGGCGTGAGATTTTCAAAAGTGCTGTGCGCACGATGGCTCAATGCTGCCAAGAAGCTTTGGCTCATAATAATATAACAGCCGATCAAGTTGATTGGATTGTTCCCCATCAGGCCAACAAGCGCATTATTGAAGCGGTGGCTGATCAATTTCAATTTCCTATGGAGCGCGTGATTGTCTACTTGCAAGAGACTGGCAATACATCAGCAGCTTCGATTCCTTTGGCCTTTGATTGGGCCGTGCAAAATGGAAAAATCAAAAGAGGTCAGACCATTCTCCTCACCGCATTTGGAGCCGGCCTGACTTCCGGCAGTATTCTATTGAGGTACTAGACATGTTCACACTGGTTTTCCCTGGCCAAGGCAGCCAACACCCCGGTATGGGGCGTTTTCTTTTTGATAATTTTAAAATTGCTCAGGAGACCTTCGAAGAAGGCTCTGAAGCGTTAAAGCAGGATATGAAAAAACTCTGCTTTGAGGGCAGCGAGGCGGAGTTGGCTTTGACCGCCAATACTCAACCGGCTTTGTTGTTGGTTTCAACTGTCACCCAAAGAGTTCTACGCAAAGAGTGGAATATTCCTGTGAAGACAGCTGCCGGTCATTCTATTGGAGAATATGCGGCTCTGGTGGCCGGTGAGGTGATTCGTTTTGATC
>JBCECD010000327.1:0-6069 GCA_039206745.1 Bdellovibrio sp.
CTTTGGCCCTGCCACTGACTTCTTTGATCGATGCTTTCTCCATTATCGTCATCTATCTTTTGATCGGTACGCAAAGCAGTGGCATCGAGTCCCTGATTCCCAGCCAGATGAATCTGCCTCTGGCGGATCACAGCGTGGGACTGGAAAAAGAGACCACCACTTTGAGCATTCAAAAAGGGATTTACAAACTCAACGACAAAGTGGTCGCTGTCCGCGATTTGGAGCACAAGCTTGCAGAAATCAAACGCGGCTCAGAAGACAAAAATGTTGAACTTCTGGTGCAGGCTGATCAAGAGATGAAATTTGAAGAGTTGGAGCCTCTCATCAAGGCCAGCTCTGCATCCGGTTTTGAAAAAATGAAATTTGCGGTGGTACCAGCGCGATGAAAACAGTTAAAGAGATTCTTATTATTGGTGCGTTTTGGAGCGGAGTTCTCCACTCCTCACCCGTCTTTGCTCAAAAAGCCGGGATGAATCTGGAAACTCAGGATCTCGTGATCAAAAAAATGGAACGTGTTTTATCAGCTATGGATAAGTCCGATGCAGCTTGGCTGTCCAGCCAGCAGCGTCTGGCGGATCTGCTGTCGGAACGCGCTCGCCATCGCTTTATGTTGGAAGTCGAATCTCAATGTGACGGCTGCAAGGGCTCGAAAGAAGATCGCCTGAAGGCCGTCTCGATCTATGAATCTCTTTTAAAGACCGTTAAATTGAATGAACACGGTCCCATTCTCTTTCAGTTGGCCCATCTCTATGAGATGGCCGGCCAAACAGATACAGCCATTACTCTCTATCAAGATATTATCCGCAACGCTAAAAAGAAAAAAGTTGCACCCGTTATTGTCACGAAGTCCCGCGTTGGCCTTGGCGATTTATTATTTCAAAAAGGTCGCTTCTCAGAAGCTCGTGAACAATATCAAATCGCTCTGCGCGATAAGAGCTTAGACAATCGCGCCCTGACTATTTACAACTTGTCTTGGTGCGAATTTAACACGGACAAATTGAGTGCCGCGATCAAAGTTCTCGAGGATCTGCTTAAAGATCCATCGCAAATCACCCGCGATACCGAAGAAGGCAGTAAATACGATGCTGCTTTCCATACTGATATTCTCCGTGACCTCGGAACTTTTTACAGCAAGCGCGATATCACAACCCGCGATATTGATTCCTTTGAACGTCTCTCACCTGCGGAAAAGCGCAAAGACCTAATGCTGTACTTCGCGAAGGAAGCCGATCGCATTGGACAGAAGAAAGCCGCTCATGAGATCTTCAATCGCTATCTCTCTGATCCCACTTTGACCAAAGAAGAGCGCATCCAGGCTTCCGTGCAATTGGCACAGGTGAATTACGATCGCGGTCAAACCAGTGAATCGATCGCTCAATTTGCCGTGGCAGCGACAGACTTGCAAAAGGCTGGCTGCTCTGACACCAGCAAGTGCGAAGAATTTCAAAAAACCATGAAACGTTATGTAACAGAACTGCACCGCTCTAAAAAATTGAAGCCGGATCAGGATCTGTTGAACGCTTATATCACTTATCAAAACACCTTCCCTCAGGATAAAGAAATGACTCAACGGGGAGCTCAGGTGGCCATGGAAATGGAAAGATATCCTGTGGCGATGCAGTTTTATCGCTCCATCAGCAACAGTCGCTCTTTTAATGACAAAGAAAGAGAAGAAGCCCGCTTGCAGGAAGTCTCTGCCGCAGAAAAATCCAAGAATTTTGAATTGCAGAGAACCGCTTATACTTACTACCTGAAGTCTTCCTCAAATAAGGAAAAGTCCTTCGAAGTGCGCTATCAAATGGCTTACCTGAACTATCAGGAAAAGAAATTTGCGGCGGCAGCGGCGGATTTCGAAGATCTGGCCAAAGACAAAACTGGAAAACCAGAATTAAGAAAAAAAGCAGCCGATCTCTCTTTGGATGCTTTGGCGCAAATCCAAGATGAAGAGACCTTGGAGGCTTTGGCTTGGGACTATGCCGCGATCTTCACATCAGCTCGTACCGAGTACGAAGTTATCGCCCGTAAAACTCTGATGAACCGCGTAGCCCGAGTGGCTAACAACCCAGCATCGAGCAAATCTGATCTGAAAAAAGCCCTGAAGGGTCTCGACACCAGAAAAATCCAAACCGCCAGTGCTTCCGAGAAAATTCTCTTCTATAATAACATGAGCATTGTCGCTTCTAAGTTAGAAGAAGATCAGATCTACATCGAAGCGTTGCAATCCCTGCTCACCGTTCCAGGCCTGAGTGCCGCGCAACGCGAAAGCACTTTGGAAAAGCTGACTGGATACTATGAGAAAAAACTAGAATTCAGAAATGCTTATACAGTCGCTCTGAAATTACAAAACAATAAAATCTCTGAAAAAGAGAAAGAGTTTCGACTCGGCACCTTGGCTGATCTGGCAGGATTGAATTCAGCAAATCACTACCGCCGGGCCTTGGCTGCGGGACTTAAGGGAGATAAAGCTCTGGTGATTCGCTCCCGCCTGGTCTTGAACTCTGCAAATCCGGTGAAGGAACTTCGTACTCAAGCTGGTGAGTTGAAACGTAAACCTCCTCTGCTGAATGAAACTACATTGCTAGTGTATGCTCGAACGGGAGACAGCGCCGGGCTGAAGCCTGTTTTGACAATGAAAGAGATGTCACGACAGTCAGCACCTCTTTTTATTAAAAAACAAGCTTTCTACCAAAAAATGCAGAGTGAACGCAATTCCGTCTCTTCGCATCAGTTGAACAACTCTTCAGATCGTCAGCTGCAAAAATCCATTGCCGCGCGAGTTCAGTTGTTGAATAAAGCAGACAAACTGCTGTCGGAAAGTCTGACTTTAAAAGACGTTACAGCCCAAATGATGGCTCTCTACTTAGTCTCTTCTGAGAACGAACGCATGGTACGCGACCTGGCCTCGTTGCCTCTTCCTGCCAACCTCACCCCTGCGGAGCAAAAACAATATCTCGGCTTGCTCAAAGGACGTTCTAAGCCTTTCCTTTACAAAGCTCGGATGTCACAGCAAAAGCAGCAGGAAGTATGGAATAAATCGCCAGCTCTGGCGGCAACCATTAAGGACTATCAAATGTCCCGCCCTGAAATGAAGCCTTTACTGGCGCGCGAGCTGAATTTGCTGAATGAAATTCCAGGAAAAGGTCCTTTGAAAACAGCTCTGGAAAGAGCTTTGAATGAGCGCAGTCTTTCTTCTCAAGACTTGTTCAAGGCTCGCCAGTCCGTGTCCCAGGATCCTCTCAATCGCAAAGAGATTGAAAATTTGAAACAGATGGAGACAAAAATCGGCCATCCCCTTATGCCCGCTTACCTGGAAGCGCGTTTAAGTCATCTACAGAGAGGAAATAGCCTATGAAACCTCTGATTTCTTTGGCCCTTATCTTGCTACTATCATCAGTGTCCTCAGCGGCTCCTGCAAACAAGGCACAAAAGAATGTGCCGAGTGCGAAGAAAGCTCGCTTAGGAACATCGTTTAAGTTCGATGGCTCGGCACTGAGGGGGAAATACCAAAGCTCCATGAATACAGCCGCCACCGTTGAAAACGATAAATTACTGGAAGACCTTCTGCAGGGACGAACTCAATTTGAAGATCGTGCAGCGGAAGAAAAGGAACGTAACTAAAAGGTCGGGTTTATGAGTACAGCGAAACTTCTAATTCTTGAAAACAATCTGGGACAAAAGGTGCGAACCTTCGCTGTTCAATCCAATGCGGTGAACTTGGTTTATCTGAAAAACAGCCGTCGAGTGGAAGCCTTCTCTCACCTCCAAGATTTGGATGAGCAAAAAGTCGATTACACTCTTCTCGAAAAAATTGAGCTTTCTCAACTTTCAGAAGACGGTCATATCCTGCAAGGACTTGGTAAAATCCGCCTTTATCCCGTCGAAGGCGTTCGCAACAGCCCTTCTTATGAATTACCACCTCAAGAAGACCAAGAGCATTTACAAATGCTGCTTAAAAAGACCGCTCTGGGTCACCTTGTCGCCGTCTTTGTTTTGATCGGTGGATCTTGGGTTTGGAATCGCTACTTCACTAAAAGTGAAGAGCCCACCTTGGTCACGATTCAATTGCCTCCTTCAGTAGAGCCTGTGCAAAAGACTGTGACGCCACTTCCACCTCGCGTGAAAGTCTCTGAAAAGAAAATCAAACCCAGTCAAAAAATTTATAAACCTGTCGTACAAAAGAAACTTTTGACGAAATCCGTAGCCAAGATGAAAACCGCTCCAGCTAAAGATATTCGCCGCTTCGGCGCCTTGGCGGCTTTAGGTGGTGTGCCACAGGGAAATAAACGGGCTGAAGGCCTCGATATGCAATCGCTGAAAAACATCCGTGCCGCAGGCACCGGAGCTGGTGGCGGTGGTGTGGGCAGTGCCGGTCGCGGCGGAGCCGCTGGTTATATGCCTGGCAGCGGCCTGATCGCAGGCAGCGCCGGTGAAGGCGCAAAAGCTCAAGGAGCTGGCGGTTATGGAACACGTGGTTCCGGTGGTGGTCGGGCCGGTTATGGCAAGATCTCTTTGGTTGGCGGAACCTCTGCCGTGAGCTTGCCTCTCGATGACGAAGCTACGGTTGAAGGCGGTCTCGATCGCGATCAAATCATCGCCGTGATCAATCGTAACAAAGGTCAAATTATTTATTGCTATGAAAAAGGTCTACAGGCTCAACCTTCTATCGGAGGTCGTGTTGCTGTCAGTTTCGTGATTGGACCCGCAGGACGTATCACCACAGCCAATGTGGCGGAGTCCTCTTTAGGATCTCGCACCGTTGAGTCCTGCATGCTGCAAAAAATGCGGGCATGGCAATTCCCTCGCCCTGTGGGCAAGGTCAGTGTTGACGTTCTATATCCTTTTGAACTTATGCGCGTGAGCAGTCGCTAAGAGGAGATTTATATGAAACAAATAAGCACCCTTCTTCCTCTCCTGGCTTTAACAGTGGTCGCCGTCGGTTGCGGCGAATATAAAAAGAATCCTGTTTCGGATCTGGAACAGCTTCGCGCCCATGGCCGCGTCGAAACACAAAAAGGTCCCGATGCGGCCCGAGTGGTGACCATCGAAAAAGACAGACCCGTTTACAAACAACATACAACGGAAGCCGCAACAATCACCAGTGACTATGTCAAAATCGCTCCCGACTCTCATATGAGCTTTAACGAAGAACAAGAGTCTTCATATAAAATCCGCGCCAGCATCTCTCTTCCCCATGTGGTCATGGAACTCACCGCGAAGAATCTTCCTAAGGAAGCTCGTCTTGAAAAATCCAAAGAAGAGAAAGACACCTACATCTTGACCTGGAAACCTCGTCTTTACTCACTTCCTCAAGACAAAAACATGAAAATAATCTCTGTTACTTTTAAAGCAGACATCAAATCAGCCTCATCTCCTCAAGAGTTGGAAAAGCTGAGAAGTCTTGTTCTCGAAAAGAAAGTGGAACTGTCTTTATTCAAGAACCAAGAGTTGCCTTCTGAACTGACCGTCGCAGGCCTTGAAAAGGAAGTTTTCGAAGACTCCGAAGTTTCTTTCACCGTCACGGCCAAAGTGCCGGCAACGGATGCACAAACTCCCGTCAAACCCCGTCTCGTTATCACTTATGATGGGGTCAACTTAACTGCTGGCAACAATTATCGAGAATTAGATGGAAGCCGCCATGTGCTTCCCGGAAATGTCGAGTACATGAAAGACGGCGTTTGGAAGTTCTCTTTGAAATTTGACACCAAAAAAATCTCTGTTCAACCACAACTCGGCAGAGATGGCTCCGCTCTTGCCCATGCTGATGGCACAAATGTTCGCATGAGTTTCAAAGTTCTCAGTCCCTATGGAACTTCCACGCCGGAATCCTTGATGCAGCTGAAAATTCGCTACACCAAACCAACTCCGCCTGCCGAATCTGAAAAGCCGGCTCCGGAGACTCCTGCTAAAAAAGAGGTGAAGTCATGAAATTAAACAAGTTGAATCTCAAAACTCTCTCCCTTGTTTTTCTAGCTTGCGCTCTGGCCACTTCCGGTGCCTTTGCTCAAAATAAAAAGCGCATCAGTGCTGAGAACGACATTGATTCTTTAGGTGGCAATCAAGAACTGATGG
>JBCECD010000328.1:0-5981 GCA_039206745.1 Bdellovibrio sp.
TGTTACGACAGCCTCAAGCTGCGTCTTTACCTGGCGGTGGGGCTGTTGGCAGTTGGTGTGATAATGGCTATTTTGTTTTTCATTTTCACGCCCTTTAATTTTACAGAGTCCTTGCTTGCGATTGCCAAAAATGAAGGGAAGCATCCTCCTGAGCTGCATTTCATGTTGTTCAGTATGATGGGAGCATTTGCCATTTTGGCGATGACAGTGGCGGGAGGAGAAATTTTACCGAAGATTTTGAAGCCTCTGACTGTTATCGGCGAAGACGCTTTACAAGCCTTTATATTTCATATCTTTGTGATCTTTGTCGTCTATCGCTATCTTTTGGGCTACTGGAACAAAGTGAGTTATGAAAATGCTTTGTGGCTTTCGCTCCTTCTGATCTTTATGACACCTTTATGGATAAGGTTGAGAGTATGGATGTTAAAACACTTGTGACAACTCTCTTAGTTCTGGGGGGAGGCTTGCAGAGTCGCGCTTACGGCTGGAGTGAGCGGATGGGAAGCTTGATGGCAGAGCTGGAAGAGAAATATCCTGATAAAATGGGTGTCTATGTAAAAAAGCTCAATGATGAGAGCTTCTATTCACATAAAGGTGACCAACTCTGGTATATTGCTTCGGGTGTGAAGCTGCCTATTGCACTTGAAGTGTTCCGGCAAATTGACGAGGGGAAATTTTCACTTGAGACTAAACTGACTTTAAGAAAGACAGATTATGTGGACGGCGCTGGCAGCACAAATTTACACAAGCCCGGCAGCCAGTTGAGCGTTAAATATCTGTTGGAGCAAATGATCATCTATAGTGACAATACCGCCAGCGATCTTTTGATTCATCTCGTGGGCTTGGATCCGATCAATATTTACTTAAAGCAATTAGTGCCAACGGGATTTGAGCGCATCACTTCGCTGTCGGAAGTGCGGCGCTTGGCCTATGGTGAAGTTCATCCCTCAGCGCAATATCTGACAGGAGCGGATTTTCTTCTGCTCAAGTCTATCAAGAATGAAAAAGAAAGATTTCAAAAGTTGCGGGAGATCTTAGCTATCCAAGAAAAAGATCTCAAGTGTCTTGATTTCAATCAGGCTTATTCCAACTACTACTCTAAAAACCTGAATTCAGCGACTTTACGGGCTTACGGAAATCTTTTGGGTCAGATTGCCAGCAAAGAGGTCCTGTCGACAAAATCACAAAAGCTGTTAATTGAGATTATGAGTCGCGTGCAGACCGGAAAAAAGAGAATTGTCGCAGGACTGCCTCGGGCATTATCCTATGCTCATAAGACGGGAACTCAACGCTCTCGTTTGTGCGACTTTGGTATTGCCTGGAAGGGCAGCAATCCTAATAAAGAAAATGCAGTGGTGATTGCTGCGTGCGTGAAAAACTTTAATTCAGTTCGCGAGGGCGAGCAGATTTTAAAATCTATTGGTGTGAGTTTGAACCAATCCGGAGTTTTTCTATGAAGAGAATACTATTTCTGATCTTAGTGGTAGGGGGAACCTTCGGTGAAGGATCTCATGCTACTCCTCAAGATAATATGGAGATTCAGCTCAAGCAGTTGGATGATGCCTTTGAAGGGCATATTGGCTTAGCCCTGGAGGATTTGCACGAAGATAGAAAATTTCACTATGATGGAGAACGATTTTGGTATCTGTCTTCGACCATCAAGGTTCCGGTGGCCATTGTTTTATTAAAGGAAGTGGAGAAAGGTTCTCTCGGTTTAGAACAAAAGGTCACACTTAAAGAGACTGATGTTGTGGACGGAGCCGGGGACTTGCAGTTTCAGCAACCGGGGAAGACTTTCTCGGCGTCAGATCTTCTGAAAAGAATGATTGTGGACAGTGATAGCACTGCAACAGATATGTTGATAAGGCTGGTGGGTGAAGAAAAGCTGAACAAGTCGGTGCAGGAGCTTACGCCTGGCTTTGGTAAAATTACAACAATATTGCAAGTTCGCTATGATGCCTATGCGGAGCTTCATCCTCATGCACAGCATTTGCAGAATATGGATTTTATCGAGATTAAGAAGAAGAAGCCGGAACATAGAACTCAGTTCTTTGCTAAAAAAGTTAACGTTCCTCTGACGGATTTGAAATATCCCGATCTCGAGCAGGCTTTTGAAGCGTATTATAAAAAGAATTTCAATTCGGGATCATTAACTGATTTTTCTCATCTTCTAAAACGTCTTGGTAATAATGAGCTTTTGAACAAGAAACACACCGACTTGCTTCTGAAATATATGAGTAATATCACAACTGGCAATAGGAGAATAAAAACGGGTCTGGGAGACAATTATGAGTTGGCTCAAAAAACAGGAACGCAAATTCGCCGTATGTGTAATATGGGAATTATTAGGAATAAGGAAAATAAGAAAGAAATCGCTATTTCCATTTGTGTAGAAAAGTTTCAGGATCCAGTGGCCGCAGAAAGACTTTTTAAAAGTGTTGCTGAGATTTTGCGGACACATCTGTGGTTTTAATCCTCCTCAGAGTGAGGAGGAGTTTTGAGTTTTGTAGCATTCTGATGTTGTCATAAAAACTTGATCTGTGGCGGATTTGTAATCAAGAAAAAATGTTCACGCCTCTAATGCAAATAGCTTCAGATTTAGATCTGGAAATCCGATCAAATGATCATGAAAAACAAATCGAACGTCAATGTTAAAGAACGAACATGGATTATTGAAAAGCTTGCGGCAGGGGATTTGCAATCTATCCATGACTTTAAGTCGGCGGTGCCAGCTTTATTAGGACAAGATATCCATCTTTGGCAGGCTTGTCTTGAGATGGAACGCAAGATCGATTTGCTCCGCCGAATTGCCCGCAATGAAGTTGTGGTCATGCCCGACTTCGAAAGAAATGACCAGATCGGGGCGGCGATTCGAGAGATCTATCAGTATATTAATAACTTTGATAAAACCACCCGCGAGACCAAATTAGCTCTCGAAGAAGAACGAAATAAGCTGATTCAAGAAGACTGGATTAAATCTCAGAGCTCAAATCTCTTCTCTAAAATTCAAGGGGTGAGAACACTGAAAGAATTAGGAGATATTCTCCTTGCTGAAATTTCGGCGAGTTTGGACGCACATCTTGCGGCCTTCTTTATTAAGGAAGAAAATAGCAACCCGGACAAACCACCTAAAATTGTTCTAATGTCCAGTTATGGTTTTGATCCCGACTCTGTGAAAAACAGTTTTCACCTGGGTGAGGGATTGGTTGGGCAGTGCGCGCGAGATCTTAAAATTCGTCATCTCGAGACTGTTCCACAGGATTATACACGGTTTAATACTGGCTTTGGAGCCATCCTGCCGGCTTCAGTTTTGTTGATACCTATTGTGTATGAAAATGTTCTTTATGGTGTCTTTGAGTTTGCCTCGTTGAAAAAATTTGGTGATTTGGAAACACGATTTTTAAAAGAAGTCGCCAGCGCCATCGGTGTGAGTATCAAGAGTATCACTGGTTACATGTTCACTGAGAGACTGTTGACAGAGATCGCGAGAAAGAACAACTCCTTGGCTTCACAAAAGCAAGCCTTGGACTGCTCTGCGATCGTGGCGGAAACAGATTTACGTGGTCGCATCACCTATGTGAATGATAAATTCCTGGAAATTTCAAAATATTCCCGTGAAGATCTGATGGGACAAGATCATAGGATCTTGAACTCGACCTATCATCCAAAAGAATTCTTCGTGAACCTATGGAAAACCATCAGTAAAGGAAACGTCTGGCATGGAGAGGTGAGAAACCGTGCGAAGGACGGAAGCTTTTATTGGGTTGATACCACCATCTATCCTGTTAAGGACGAAAAAGGAAAACTGCAAAAATTCGTCGCCATTCGTTTCGACGTCACGGATAAAAAACAAGTCATGGAAGCCTTGCAATTAGCAACGGAGTCGGCTCGTCGTGCCGCGACTGTGAAGACTGAATTCTTGGCAAATATGAGCCATGAGATCCGCACGCCAATGAATGCCATTGTGGGTATGACTGACATCCTTAAGGAAACGATGCTTAATACGGATCAGCAGCGCATTGTGAACACTCTGAGCAATGCCTGCGAAGCTCTGCTCGATATTATTAATAGTATCCTGGATCTTTCTAAATTGGAGTCAGGTCATCTTGAGTTTGAAAATATCAATTTTGATTTGGAAGAGCTGATTGAAACGGCTTGTGGAATCATGAGTCGGTCGGCTCAGAAAAAAGGCCTGGAGTTTACATATCATATTCCGCCGTCGATTCCGACTATGTTGACGGGAGACCCTAGCCGGATTCGTCAGGTGCTGATCAACCTGATTGGTAATGCTGTGAAGTTTACCAAGACAGGAGAGATCAATGTCAACGTACGCATGGTCTCAGAAAATCCTCTGAATATTGAGTTTTCAGTGAAGGATAGCGGTATTGGGATCCCTGAGGATAAAAGTTATAAGTTATTCCAGAACTTCTCTCAAGTCAGTAACTCGACTTCGAGAGAGTATGGTGGAACAGGTTTGGGTCTGGCCATCTCTAAGCGCATTGTCGAGGGACTGGGTGGTAATATCTCCTTTGAAAGTAAAGAGGGAATTGGCAGTCGTTTCTTCTTCCAATTGCCGTTAAAGTCTTCACACCAGATAGATACGAAGAATGAAGGTTTAGAGAGCTTGCTATGGCCGAAAAAAGTATATCTGCTTGAGAGAAGTAACAGCGCCCGGCAAACAATTCAGGATTATATTTCGTACTATCATGTGAACATCCAAACTGTTTCCAGCCTGGATGCCTTAAAAGATCTGATTCAAGAGCAGGGACCTGCCGATGCTATCCTGGCGGGTATAACAGGAGAAGAGGAAGAAAAGGAAATTCTTCAGATAGTGAAAGAATCCCCTATCAAAAAGGTGATTTTCTTGGCAAATGCGGATGAGCAGATCTCGCTTCGTCAAAGATCTGTGTGGGATAAAGAGATAACTTACTTAGGTAAACCATGTCGTCGTATTGACCTTGTTCGTTCCATTGCGGTTCAGACTATGAAGAACCAGGATTGTCCGCCGATCAAAATTGAATCCAGATCCAGCTTTCTGGATATGATCAGTCAAACACAAAAGTTGCGTGTGCTGGTTGTAGACGATGTGAATACGAACTTGGATATCGTGAAAATATATTTGAAAGATGAACCCATTGACTTGGATTTGGCCCACAACGGTTTGGAGGCTGTATCGAAGTTCGAGGAGAATAAATACGATCTCATCCTGATGGACATTCAAATGCCTATCTTGGATGGAAGAGCAGCAACGAAGAGAATTCGGGCGACAGAGCAAGAAAAAGGCCTCAATCGCACGAAGATCGTGGCTTTGTCTGCTCACGCCACATCCGATGAGATCAATGAAAGCATGGCTATTGGTTGTGATGGACATCTTGTGAAGCCTTTAAAAAAGAAAGCTCTTTTAGAGGCCATTCGAAATCACCTGACTAAGGCAGCAGCAGCGTAAAGGAGAGGACTATGGGGGTCGTACTTGTCGTAGATGATGATCCAGCTATCCCAAGATTGGTGAAAGCCTTCATGTACGGAACTAAATATCAAGTGCTGTCGGCTAAAGATGCATTTGAGGCGGATGAAATTTTAAATAAATATCGTGTGTCTCTTTTGTTGGTCGATATCAACATGCCATATAAAAATGGTTTTGATTTTGTTCAGCAGCTGAAGAGAAATCTGCGCGGGCGTTTGATTCCGACTGTCTTTATGACAGCGCGATCAGATCGCCGTGATATCGAACGAGCTGCCAGCTTGAAAGTGGATGGTTATATCATAAAGCCTTTTACGCGCACGGATCTGGTTAAAAAAGTGGATGAGCTTTTCAAGAAAGGTCAGGTTCCCCCGTCTTCGTATGAGGCGGTGAATGTGCAAAGTATGAAGCTGACGGGTGAGCTGTATATGCCCTTTCAGTTTGAAATGGAGAGCGTTTCGGAATTAGGTGTGACGATTCTCTGCAACCAAAAAATGGAAGAGAGCACGGACCCTGTGCC
>JBCECD010000329.1:0-5940 GCA_039206745.1 Bdellovibrio sp.
ATCTTCACTTTGACAGTGAGTCCCCCTCCTATGTTTTGAATCCGAACCTGGCGCGCATGCATGATTACATGGTGCGGGCGCAGCAGTTGATCACGATGTTGGTGGCACAAGGGAAGATGACTTCGGCAGTGAAAGAGGCCATGCGCCGAGTGGATTGGGAACATGTGAAAGCGCAATATCCGCGCACAGTTTTTGAGAGTATGGAATTAGTTAAAAAAGTAAATGGCAAACGTATCGAGCAGGAAGGAACTCATTATGTCTGAAATCGTCAGTTTGGTTTCTCGTGAAATCTTGGATAGTCGAGGCAATCCCACTGTTGAAGTGGAAGTTAAAACAGCTGATGGAAATGTTGGCAGAGCGGCTGTTCCATCAGGTGCTTCGACAGGTGCTCACGAAGCATGCGAGTTGCGTGATGGAGATAAAAATCGCTATTTAGGTAAAGGTGTTTTCAAAGCTGTAGATAACGTGCGAGAAAAAATCGCTCCGGAAATTCTGGGATTGCAGGTCACGGAACAAGTTTATATCGATAAAATCCTTCGTGAGATCGACGGAACTGAAAATAAATCTAATTTGGGAGCGAATGCGATTCTCGGAGTTTCATTGGCTGTAGCCAAAGCGGCAGCGGAAGACAGTCATCTTCCTCTTTATCGTTATGTTGGGGGTTCGCAAGCGGCACGTTTACCTGTGCCTTTGATGAATGTCTTGAATGGTGGAGCGCATGCTAACAATGGTTTGGATGTGCAGGAGTTTATGATTGTTCCCACTGTGAACAACTCCTATGCCGAATCTCTGCGCGCCGGAGCTGAGATCTTTCATACTTTGAAAAAGATTTTAGGTAAAAAAGGTCTTTCCACGGCTGTGGGAGATGAAGGTGGTTTTGCTCCGAAGTTGGGTTCGAATCAAGAGGCTTTGGATCTGCTGATGAGTGCGATTGTCGATGCTGGTTATGATCCAGGACAAAATGTATTCCTGGCTTTGGATGTGGCGTCTACAGAGATGTTCAAAGATGGTAAATATGAGTGGCAGGGCGGTCACATTTCGCCGACGGAACTTTTAGATATTTATAAATCATGGGCGGAGAAATATCCTTTGGTCTCTATCGAGGATGGCTTTGCCGAAGATGATTGGGATTCTTGGGTTAAAGCGACTGCGGAAATGGGCAACACTGTGCAATTGATCGGGGACGATTTATTTGTGACCAATCCGAAGCGTCTGCGCATGGGCTTGGATCGCAAGGCGGGGAATGCCTTGTTGGTGAAGGTCAATCAAATCGGAACTTTGACTGAGACATTTGAGGCTGTGAATTTGGCTCAAAGAAATAAATATCGCACGATCATGTCTCATCGCTCTGGTGAAACGGAAGATGTGACGATTGCTGATCTGGCTGTGGCCTTGAACTGCCATCAGATTAAGACAGGCAGCTTGTGTCGGGGCGAGAGAACGGCGAAATACAATCAGCTTCTGCGTATTGAAGAAGATCTTGGTGGTATGGGACAGTATTGGGATAAGGCCGCGTTCCGCTAGTTTGTTTTGTATTGAAGGATAAAAAAGTCTGACTTCTGCTTTTATATAAATTTATGATCTGCGCCCGCAAGAGGCGCGGAGACCTAAGATGTTGGCTGATTTTAGCAAGACTGGGCAGAAGATTTGGCTGGAGACATCAGCGAATTGGAGATTTTCTTTGATGATGTAGCTCCCAGACTAAGCTAAGTCTGAGTTTAAATTTAAAGTTAAGTTTAAGGTTAAGTCTGGGGCTAAAACTAAATCCGAGTCTAAATCTCTGAAAGCTTTGAGTTCGTTATCAACGTCAGCTCCGTGACTTCACAATATGTTCCTAATCGCAAGCTGGGACCCCAATAACCTGTGCCTTGATTCACGTAGAGTATCAGATCTTTTACTTTGTAAAGACCCTTAGGGTATTTCTGAAACAAACCAATCAAAAAATTCCAAGGAAAGAATTGCCCGCCATGGGTGTGACCAGAAAGCTGGAGATGGAATCCAGCCGCCGAGGCTTGTAACGCCAATGAAGGCTGATGCGATAGCAGCAGTCTAAAGCTGTGAGAGTGGAACTCATGCTGAAGCTTGCGCAAGTCGGGGCCATCCATGCCGAATGAAATCGCGGCAGGATCGGGCACTCCTGAAATTTGCAGCAGATCATTTCCGCGTGACAAAGTGGCTGTCTGATTGACGAGGACTTGAAATCCAAGAGAGCGAAAAGCCTTCAGCGCTTGATCGCTGTGCCAATAGTATTCGTGATTTCCAGTCACATAAAAACTGCCGAGTGGAGGATGCAGTGAACGCAGGAGCTCCAGCTCTGCCAGGTGTCGTTCGGCATGACCATCGAGAATGTCACCAGTGTAAACGATCAGATCAGGTTTGGTGGCATGAACAAGCTTGGTCAGCTTTTCAACAAAGGCCAAGGGCAAAGTGGTGCCGATATGCAAATCAGTGATATGCAAAATACGCAATCCGTTCCATGCGGCAGGCAATTGAGAAAAGTGTAATTTTTTTTTCTTCAGACGAGGCCCCATGCGCACGGTGATTGTTCCTAAGAGAATGAGAAACAGAGGCGCCAATAGCATCAAGCCCAAAGCCGATGGGCCATAGAGAACAGCGGTCTGCAACCAAAGCGGTGGAATGGAAATAAAAAACTCAGCGGCGAAAGAGAAAATATCTCGGAGAATCACCAGTGTGGCTAAAAAATTAATATAAGCTAAAGCAAAGTGAGAGGCTGAAAAAAGAGAGTCATGCCAAGGCGCTGGTTTGGTGCGTGATTCTGTCATCAGATAGAGCGGCATGGCCAGAACCAATCCGAAGACAGCAGCTAAAAAAAGAAGAACACCAAGTGTGGTTCCCAATCCCAACCCTGACAACCGCAGAAGTTGATGACTGACGTAGAAAAAAATGGCGGAAAACAAAATGACTAAGATAGCGCGGAAGAGTCCCATGAGAGAAGTATAGAGGTGAGGACTGTAATCTCCAATGACAATTTGCAAAGAAAAGAGAGCTGACAATCCTGCCAAATTTGCATTGACTCTTGAACACAGCCCTTTGATCATTTGGAGGTCTAACTAAAGGAGATAGGAATGAAGTTTTTTACAATGGCAGGATTGGTTTTATTGATGTCTTGGACTGCGGAAGCACAGACAAGAAGAACAGCTTCGACGGCGTCCTATGGTGGAGCTTTTACTCATGAGATCACCACGAATTTAACAAACGGAGTTTTTGTTTCCGGTAAAGAGTGCAAGGATTGCAGCACCGGTTCTGTGGTGGACATCGGTGGTTCTTATCTGCGCTATTGGAAAGATAATATGCAATACGGAGTGGAAGGTCGTTTGCAGAATCTTTCTAAGGAAGCCAGTGCTATCAACAAGAGTGCGACACGCATCGATCTGTTGGCGATTGGAACTTACAATCTGACCAGTGATTTGAAAGACGCTATTTACGGTAAAGCCGGGGTGGGAATTTATTCTGTTATCAACAATGATGGCGACGACTATGAAAATAAATTTGGTTTCTTTGTGGGAGCCGGCAAACGCTTTTCTTGGTTGAATAATATTTCATACACTCCTGAACTGCGTTTGGTAAAACGCGGTGATATTGATATTGCTATTCAGGTTGATCTGTTGAATTTCTCCATTTATTGGTAATGGTCTGACCTGCTGGGGGCAGCCCAGATCAGCTTAAACCGGCACGGGTCCTCGTATCAAATAAACTTTTGAAGTGGAGAGAATTTCTCTTTCTCTCCACTTGTTTTAAGAATGTAGAAACTTCAGACTTTCTCATCTCTTTAGGTACTTTTTTCTGAAAAATATATCTGTGATATCTCTTCACCCTTCGAACAAGCATCTCGATAAACTGGTATAGCGCTTGCATAGAGCCTCTCGAATCAAACATTCGATGAGGGCGGAAAAGAGATGCTGAGGCGGTGGGGACTTGTTGCGGTGATGGCGCTGACGGGCTGGGGAGGATCCAGAGCTCAGGCTTATCCCAACGAAAATGAGACCACGACCTGGCAAGTGCAAGGCTATAAACCAAACTATTTCCTGCTCAGTGATGACGACGCCAAACTCAATGTCAGCTTCAAGATGCCTTTACTGGAGGGGCAGGGGCTCTATCTGGGATATTCGCAGATCATGTTATGGCGGATCTATGAAGACTCCTCTCCATTTGAAGATGTGAATTACAATCCGGAGATTTTTTATCGCGTGTTGATACCGGATCAGCGTTTAACGTGGGTTGATGTGGGGATTTATGAACATGAATCGAACGGTCAAAGTGGAGAGAACTCTCGCGGATGGAATCGCTTTTATCTTTTATACTCCACGGAAGCAGTGAGCTTTGATGAAGCGAAGATCTTCTGGAGTTTAAAAGGGTGGGTGCCTTACAGCGTGGAAGACACGAATGAGCGATTGGTGGAGTATCGTGGACATTATGAGGGCAGCGTGACCTTGGCCTCTTTTTTAGGGCCTTACTTTGAGCGGAGTGATTTGACTCTGCGTTTTTTTGCCGGCGGTCATGCGGGAATGGATCCGACACAAGGTGGACAGGAAGTGACTTTACGATTAAAGGGACCGGTGACAAAAATATTTTTGCCGGTTCTCACTTTGCAGCTCTATCACGGTTACGCCGAGAGCTTACTGAATTATGATCAAAAGAAGACGGAATTCCGAGTGGGAATTGGTTTTTAGTCGAACAGGCTCTCCACCTTGAGGGCGGAAAATGCCGTATCATTCTGGTTTGTGACGGAAGTTTATTTGTCCTCATCAGGAGACTTCAGTACGCTGAGGGCATGAAAAAGTTTATTCTTACAACCTGCATTTTATTCGGAAGTTTTCAACCTCTCTTCGCTCAGGAAGTCTTACCTAAAAAAGCGACAGTGCCTGAAGATAATGTGATGTCTGAGGCAAAAATTCTTCTCGGTAAGACACTGTATTTTGATCCGCGACTTTCCAAAGATGGCACTGTCTCCTGCAACTCCTGCCATAATGTGATGTCGGGAGGAGAGGACAATCGTCCTTTCTCAGCAGGTGTCGGGGGTAAATTGGGAGGACGTTCAGCGCCGACGGTTTGGAATGCGGCTTTCATGTCTGTGCAGTTTTGGGATGGTCGGGCTGCGACTTTGGAAGATCAAGCGAAGGGGCCTTTGGTCAATCCTGTGGAAATGGCGATGGCAGATCACAACCTGGTGATGAATCGAGTTTCGGCAATTCCAGGGTATGCTCTTCTTTTTGAAAAGGCTTTTGGTAAAGGCACATCTATTTCTATCGACAATGTCGCAAAAGCCATTGCTGCCTATGAGAGAACTTTGATCACGCCGAATTCGCGTTTTGATCAATATGCTAAAGGAAATAAAAAAGCTTTGAAGGAAGAGGAGATCAAAGGCTTTGAGTTGATGAAAACCACAGGCTGCTTTGCCTGTCACTCGGGACCTAACTTTGCGGGACCGGCTTTGCCAGTTGGTGTGGGATTCTATATGAAGTTTCCCACTTTTCCGGGGAGTTCTTATGACAAAAAGTACAACTTCTTGAAGGACAGTGGTCGTTACGATGTGACGAAAAAGCAAGAAGATAAACACATGTGGAGAGTGCCGACTCTGCGAAACATTGCTTTGACAGCTCCGTACTTTCATAATGGTTCTGTTGCCACTTTGGATGAGGCTGTGAAAGTCATGGCGAAAACCCAGTTGAATAAAGACCTGCCAGAAACAGAGGTGCAGCAGATTGTGGCCTTCTTGAAGACTTTGACAGGAGAGCGACCTGCGCAAACTCTGCCTCTTTTGCCCATGACAGAAGGAATTTCGCTGACCCCGTAGATCCCAAAATTGTCGAAGTGAAGAACGAAAAAAGACATTCAGGAAGCAAACTTTCCTGGCTGTTTGTTTTTCTTCTTCTTCCTGGACACCTTATCTCAATTTGAGACGGGCATTGTATTTGCAAC
>JBCECD010000330.1:0-5882 GCA_039206745.1 Bdellovibrio sp.
GGTATAAGGAGGGCCAAAATAACCTTTTCCAAAGGAAGTTTCCATGAATCTGAGATCTTTCAATCACAAGATCATTCTGGCTGCTCTTTTATTATTTTCTGGTTTTTCCGCACAGGCCGGCTGGGAAGTCCTTCATCCCGCCAATATCTTAGAACGCCTACAAAAAGAAGTGGCCAAACAGGATATCAGCGCCAGTGTCGGCCTGGTGAATGGTGAAATTCTGGAAGGAATTTCCACTTCTCTGAAATACCGTCTCGATGCCGAACCTTCTTATGTCGATGGCTTCTACACTCGCTTTGATCGCTACACTCTGAGATTTGCCTTGAACCCCGGAGATTATATTGATGATCTCGACAGCCCGGTCGGCATGAGCTTGAACAAAGACTCGGAGATCCTCTTTGCCCGCCAGTTCCGCAATCAAAAAGAATCTCTCACGGCTCTTCCCTATACGATGCGGAATCTGCCCTTCACAGCTGAGAAGGCTATTGAAAAACTCGTTCCCGGTGACTTTGTGGCCTTTGAAGGTCAACTGTCTGTGGTGCTCTCATTAGGTTACGATGCTTTAAAAGGGGACTTCAGTGCGGGAGCCTCCACTCACGCCATCATCTCAGGTCAGTTCATGGTGCATCTGTTCCGCATGCCTGAGAACAAGATCCGTGTGAAACTGATTTCTGTGCGCAACAAGGGCGGCGGTGTTCGTGTTGGCGCCGATCTGTCAGAGGATCTGGAGATCTTCGGGGTCAGTCTTCTCGACAATCGCATCGAGCGTTGGTTGAACTTCACTCCTTTTGATATCAAAGCGAGTCTCGGCAACAGTGACGTGGTGATGTTAGACTATGTCTTCAACCTCAATAATCCCGAAGCCGCGGACGCCTATGACCAATTGATGCGCCATAAAGTGCTGCTGAAAGAAGTCAAAATCATCAATCCCGCCGTTTCCAACCGTGATTTGACCAAAGAGCTTTTAACAGATCTGACGGATATCGAAGAACTGGCCATGGCCGACAGCCTACTCCCTGCCAGCGAAAGACGCATTGATCGCATTTTTAAAGGCACAACTGATTCCTACACTAAGAATGCCCGGGTTAAATTCGGCCTCAACCTGTGGAAATTTGAAGCGGGTCGCATCTATAGCCAAAATAAAGTGTTGAACTATAGCAAGTCTGATGCACAACAATACTTTCTTCTCGATACATTGTCCCGCTACCAAAAGACCAAGATTTTCTTCGGTCTCTATGGCGAAGAGACTCTGATGTCTTCAAATGTTCTTTTCACTGCGAACAGTGATTGGAATCCGGAACGATTTATCGCCTTCTCAACAACACAGGAAATGCGCATCCGGGAAGTGGAAAAAAATGATATCAAAGAAGCACAAAGACTGGTGCGTACAACGATCGGTCAGCAGGAGTATTCACGCATTGATTGGAAGAACTGGAATTTCAACAATAAAAAAGTTGTGAATGGTTACTTCAAACAGGAAGTCTTCTTCAATCCGGATGCCCTGAGAATTCTGTCTTACCTTTCTCAACAGAATATCTCTGAAGGCTTTAAAAAGTATATCAAAGAGGCGGGCCGACCGCGCTCTCTGCCATTTATCGGCAGCGGCGATCCCTTTGATCATATTGAGAACTGGGTGGGTGCCTTCACCGGAGACACTCGTCGGGTCGCCAATCGGTTAGCCATCGTGATCAACCCACAAAAAACCATTCAAGAACGTCATGCCGCATTCCAGGAATTGCAGAACATTCCGATCTGGCGCGAGCAAGGCATGGGCTTTCTGATGTCTTATATTCCTGAAGCTCAACGCCCGGATCTGCTCCGCTACGAGATGACTCTTTCGGCGAAGGGCATGCCCAGCGTGTCTTACAATTACGGCGTCTTCAAAGAGGAAAAGCTGTATCGTTCTTTGATTTATATCCAGAACATTCTCAACAACCGCTCCTTTGATCTACGTCTTTACACTCAGTCGAATGGAGAGTTCTCTTTATCCAATGCCCCCCTTCAATAGAGGGGCATTAAGGGCCTGATCATACCCGGGGGCCCCACTCTATAAAAATCAAGAAAAAATCTTCTCGTTTGTCTAAAAATTTTCCGCTTTTTTAGTATAAACAAGCCCTCTCGCCTCCCATATCTAGTAATGCATATAATTTAGGCAACTATTTGTGGGGGTTATGCGGAGTCTCCGCATTGACTCACAGTTCTAGAGTCTGTAACTTCTAGCCCCTGACCTTCGGAGATGCGCTGAAATGACCATGAACCCCTTGCCCCCACAGGCTTACACGAAAGAGACTTTGCTCAAAGCCTATCAATGGCTGACGGGACAAAATTCTTCGTTGAAGGAGATCGCCACGACTCCGGATATTCTGGTCAGCTTGTATTTAAAGGCCACCCGAGACGGTGATGAGGCTCTGGAACGTCCCAGTATTAAAAACTTTAAAACGGAGCTGAAAAGTTTGGCCGGCATTATGGGTGAACTGGATCGGGCTCCCCAGGCTAATCCCTCTACCTATGCTTCTTCTCCCCTGTCTCACCCGGCGACGGCTTCCGCCTCCGCTTCTGCGGCAGGTGCAACCTCGGTCAGTTCTACACCGACTCCTGTGATAAGTTCGCAAGCCACTCAGGTTTCTTATTCGGAAAAGACGGTGACCACCACCACTCGCAGTGGCGATATCATGGAGTGTCTGGATGCTGCCAGCCGCGGCATGATTCACGAAGTCAAAGAGGAATTCAATCTGAGTTCTGATATCGAAGCCCTTCGTCTCCTCTTGAAAGTGGGCTACAAGCGGTCTCGTTCACTGCTCAGTTAAGAGCTCTCGATAAAATGCCGCTTAAACTCTCAAAAAAAATAAGTTATAGTGGCAGCTTCGAACACCCTGTTATTAAAGGATTCATGGCATGAAGAAAAAATACATCTGGTTGCTTTTGATTTCTGGACTGATCATTGCCTTGGATCAACTGACAAAAGTATACGTCCACACTCACTTTCATTTGGGCGAATCTGTCAGCGTTATTCCTAATTTTTTTAATTTCACGTATGTTCGTAATTTTGGCGCTGCCTTTGGATTCTTGGCCGAAAGCCATCCGTCTTTCCGCGAACTCTTCTTTTTGGCCATGCCTCCGATTGCTTTGATTATTATTTTAGCTATTCTTCGTTCTGTGCAAGATGACGACAAAGTTCAGATCATCGCTCTCTCCGGTATTTTCGGTGGCGCTATCGGCAACTATATTGATCGTCTGCGCTTTCGCTATGTGATCGATTTCCTGGATTTTCATCTCTACAACCGCTGGAGTTGGCCGGCCTTCAATATTGCCGATATGGCCATTGTTGGCGGGGTGAGCTTACTGCTCCTTTTGATGTTCATCGAAAAAAAGAGGAATGAAGGCAAGGAAACTCCTGCCGAAGAATCCTCTGCTCACTGATTTTTTATTTATTGGGAATATTTTTTCGCAGTTTTCTTTGCAGGCTCTGTCTGTGCAGACCTAATTTTTTCGCCGCCTGGGTGATGTTTCCATCTGAAGACTGCAAGATATAATCGATATACTCTCGCTCCATCTTTGCCAAAGAGACCTCTTCCTGTGGCACTTCCTCTTCCGTGGTGACCTTATCACTGAAAGACTTTAAGATCATATCGGCAGTCACAGGTTTGGCAATAAAGCTGTGAGCTCCCAACTGCATGGCTCGCACTGCTGAAGCCACGCTGCCAAAGCCACTCATGACCACCACTTTGGCTTCAGGAAAAGCCGCCTTTAAATCCCGCAGAAAGTTCAAGCCGTTCTCGGAGCCGACACGCAGATCCAGAAGGACTCCATCGGGCTGCTCCACTCCCTGCAAGGAGGGAATCTCGGCATAGGCTTGAATATTCAAGCCTCGCTCCTGCAGCTCTTCGCTTAGAACTTCACGCAGGTTTTTATCGTCTTCAATAAGCATCAAGTTTTTCACTCGACCTCCGCAGGGAAACGAAGTTGTGCCGTTGCACCAGAGCCGACCGGATTATTGAAAATTCTGAAGTCTCCACCTGATGCTTGCGCCATAATGCCTGCTGAATACAGACCCAAACCGTTTCCGTCAATCTTCGTTGTGACAAAGGGCTCTCCCAAACGAGAGACAATCTCCTCCGACAAACCCTTCCCCTGATCCATGATCTCCAGGTAAATCCATTCTTCTTTGCGATACAGTCGCACCGTCATCACCGGCGCTTCCGGTGACGCCTCTTGAGCATTGTTTAAAAGATCAAAAAGAGTGTGCGTGAAGGCCAGCACCTGCAAACGGCAGGTGAAAACCTCATCCGTAAACCGTTGCTCCAGCACCAGCCCCGTGTGTTCACGGATCCAGATGGACAGCAACTCTTGCAAAAGCTGATCTAACTCCACCTTTTGCAATGCCAATTGAGACGACGAAAAAACTGAGTTCATCTGCGTGAAGACTTCCACACATTTTTCCACGGCCTCCTGGGCTTTGCTCAACTCTTGAAGAGCTGTGTCGTCATTTTTATGTAATTTACGCAATCCCCGATCCATACGCAGTTTCAAAGAATTTATAGGCGTGGCCAACTGATGAGAGAAGCCGGCACTCAGAGCTCCCAGAGATTTCAGGCGGTCGGCCTGCTGCTGACGATTTTGCAAGAGGCGAATTTTTTCCTCTTTTCTCTGCAAGAAGGAGGAAAAGTAATGGCTCACCAACCACGAAGCTCCAATCAAAACCCACTGCGAAAGAAATTGCAGAAAAAGTTCTGAGGTCTCCACATCTGAAAAGGGCCGTGTGCTGCGAAAAGTTTCCAACTGCAACAATCCCAGCAAAGCTCCAATCAACAGAGCAAAAATATAGGAGAAACGCCCTTTCAAGAGCATGCCCCCCAACAAGGAATGAACACTGAGAATATTAATAAAGGGATTGGTGGCCGAACCGCTGACAAACAAAAGTCCCGTCGCTGCCAGCAGGTCCACCGTCAATTGAACCAGAACATGCCGCTGTTTGGGGTTCTCTCGCCCCGCTAACACTCCCTGCGAGAGAACATTGAAGAGCGCGAGCAAGGCCAAGACAGCTATAAAATAGGGGAGATTCTTTTTTTCGAGATAACCCCACTTCAAAAGAGGCAGGGTTCCCATCATCAAACAAACCAGAGCTATCCAGCGAAAGCGAATCAAACCTGACATGACTCTTACTTCTTATAATACAATCGCAGCTCAACCCGACGATTGCGTTGTCGACCTTGATCTGTGTTATTCGTAGCAATAGGCCGACTCTCCCCCTCGCCCACTGCCTGCACAACATTCGCATCCACACGCAGGCGACGTCTCAACTCGCGCGCCACTGTCTCGGCCCGACGCAAACTGAGTTTTTGATTGTATTCGTCGGAACCAATGCTGTCGGTATGACCAATGACAACAATACGCTGAATATTCACATCAGAAAGCTCTCGCAGATTGCGCTCTAATAATTTTTCTGACGGACCGGTCAGCTTGTTGCTGTTAAAGACGAACTCCATATTATCGAGGATGATTTCTTTTTGTGCTTTCGGCACAGGCACCACGCGGATGCTTGTCTCCTGGCGATCCCCCAAAGCATCTGTCACAGTGAGAAGAACATCGCCGGGCTTCATCGGAGCCGCGTAGAGCAAATCCCGATTGGAAATGCTCCCAAACTTTTTCGAAAGGCGGGCTGTGTAAGGAGGTTTTCCTCCCGTTGCTGTGAATTGAACCTGCCCACCAACATAGACCTCCGGAGCCAGAGGGTTTAACTGTAAACCCTCTTCTTCAATAGCCACAGGTGCAGGTGGTGCATTGCCATCGCCGACTTCAATGGCCACAAAGACCTTCTGGCCAGCAGCATCTTCAACCACCAAATCCACAATGCCAGGCTCTGCAGGAGCACGGTACTCGAG
>JBCECD010000331.1:0-5017 GCA_039206745.1 Bdellovibrio sp.
AAGGTGAAGGATATTCAGACGAAGATCCAGGCCGCAGATAAGCAGCTCGCCAAAATTGAGCAGAGTATGCAAAAGAGTTTGGAAGTGGCCAAAATATTTCAGGATCGTATTCCTCACAATGAGATTTTGGAGCGCCAAAATACGATTAAATATGTAAAGGCCGCTCGTCTTGCGCATCAAGGTCTGAGCGCCGAGGAGATTGCGCAGCAGGTGGATCTGTCGCAAGGGGAGATTGAGTTTATTGCCAAGGTGAACCGCGATCAATTGATGTTCTGTGAAGACAGTTTGCCGGAATGGGTGAATGAGGAAAATCTGGAGAGCTCTGCCCAGGATTTGAGTGATGTGGATGATATCAGCTTCATGACACCTTTGCAGAAGGATTCTAAGGCGGATCTCAGCACAGCCTTTGAGATCCCCCGGAATGATCAGGAGGCTCTCAAAAAGCTGGGTGATGCCTTCAAGGCAGCTTGCCAGGAAGTAGAAGGTAAAGAAAAGAGTGCAGAACAGACTTCGCAAAATATTTCAGCTCTGTTCAATGTGACTCAGTCTATGGCTCAGAATTTTCTCAGTGAGAAGCCAACCCCGAAGGCACCCACAGCTCTGGCAACTAAACCTAAGTCCAGTGGCACCGCTCCGAATATCCGCCCTGTGGAATTCCGCCGTATCGATATGGCAAATGATCTGGGGTAGGGATGGCCTCGATTTCTTTTATGAAATCTTTGGTAAGGGATCAGATTCTGCGGGCTTCCGTCGAGGAGGTCCCCTCATCACACGAGCTCTTGTGCAACTTCCAGGGGGAGTTGCTTTTAATTTTCAATCACACTGGAAAAATATTTCGACCTCAAGACCCTGTGCAACTACAGGTGATCTCTTGCGATCCTTTAAGCTTCCGCATTCACGATGACAGCAGCAGAGTCCAGCGATTTTTGCGGGTCGTTTAAGAGAACTACTTTGAGCTCTCTTTGATGAAAAGAGTCAGATAGTGACGAACCATGTATTCCATTTTCACGGGCTGATTCTGGTAAGTCCAAACGATCTCACCAAAGGCTCCCCACTTGGCTTCGATCACATGCTCATCCATCACATTGGTGGTGGTTTGAGCCGGCTCTGTCAGGCCAGGTGTTGGGATAAAGTGAGTGCCGATGAAGTTAAAGCGCACACTGATTTGACCTGCGGCTTTCAAAGAGAAAATCATTTTAAAACCATTGCGGAACAACATAAAGTCCGCATGGGTTTTGGCGATACCGTAAATCTTGATTCGCCCTAAGGCTGAGGGTTTGAGCTCATTAAAAGACGTGGAGGCATCGACAAACTCTGTTTTAAGTCCCAAGAGAAATTGAACCGTCTCCGTGACCAGAATTTTATCAGAGTCGAAGCCGAAGCTCATATCCACGAGTCCAGACTCCTCCATTTGCTGTTCAGCTTTCACAAGTTCTTTAATCCAGCTGATCTTCTCCATGAACCCTCCTGATCGACTCCGGCATGGTTGCAGCATAGCGTGATGCCACAGCGTGCAAGTTATCGATATCTTCAATAATTTCGATGACATTCCCCTTTGTCAAGGGGGAGGGGTTTGGCTCAGTGCAAAACCGACGTAGAAAAAGAGAGCAAGGTCAGTTCAGAAATGCCGGAAGCTCCCCACGAAATGGGTCTTAATGAAGGGTTAAGGTCTGCTTCGAGAGCGGTTTTGTGACAAGTTGACAAATTTATTAACTAAATAGTTAATAAATTTATGCGCATCTTAATCTATCATTTTACAAGTTATAAGACGTTCTATAACAGCTGGGTGACCAATCAGCCTCGGCAGGGATTTGGAGAGTATCGTCGTCTGGCGCAGGCACTGTCTGTGTCGACAACCATGATCAGCCAGGTTTTCAAAGGAGATAAACATCTGAGTCTCGAACTGGCGGCTGAGATGTGTGAGTATCTTGAGTTAGACGACGATGAAACGGATTTCTTCCTTTTACTGGTCGAGTACGAGCGGGCCGGCAGTCATAAATTGCAAAAGCGATTTTTGAAACAAATCAAGTCACAACAGGAACGTTCAAAAAAACTTGAAAATCGCCATAAAGACAAGGAGCTGGGGGAAGAGGCCCGGACAGTTTTTTATTCCAGTTGGATTTATGCCGGAGTCAGGATGTTAGCGGATACGGGACTCTATAACGATGCGGAGGTTTTAGCGACCCGGCTTAATTTGCCTCGTAACAGTGTCCAGAAAGTCCTGGATTTTCTTTTGGCTCATAATTTGTTGGTGCAGGAAAAAAATAAGTTGAAACTGGGGCCGGCGCGAACTCATCTGCCGACCTCTTCGCCTTTGGGAAGCCGGTATCTTCAGACCTGGCATATTCAAGCCACAAGTAAAATTCATCAGATCCGTGATGAAGATTTTTATTACTCAGCTCCTATGGCTTTATCTGAAGAGGTGGCCGCGTGGGTGCGCCAGGAACTGCCGGCCTTTGTAGAAAGAATCAGTAGTAAAGTGATTCCCTCCAAATCAGAAGTGGTCCGCTGTTTAAATATTGATTGGTTCGAGTATTGATTTTCCATTGCAGGCATGAAAATTGAGATTGTTGAGCGGCAGTTTTTTTTGAATCTTCGAGACAAAGCAGCAGTTCTTTTTCCTTATCTCTTCCGGGTATAAAATAAACTATGTTAATATGGTCCTTCAAAAAGGAGTATGGAGATGGCTAAATACGTTGATGGTTTTTTGATCCCTCTTGCCAGAAAAGATTTGGCGGCTTACCGCAAGATCTCTAAAAAAGCGGGAAAGATCTGGATGAAATACGGAGCTTTGGAATATCGCGAGTGCGTGGGGGATGATCTCAAAGTGAACTTCGGACGTCCCTTTCCCAAGCTTAGTAAGACCAAGTCCAATGAAGTTGTTCTTTTCTCTTGGATTGTTTATAAGTCAAAGGCGCACCGCAATCGCGTGAATCGTCTGGTGATGGCGGATCCCTATATGGCTAAAATGGGACCGGACTCCATGCCCTTCGACCTGAAAAAAATGTCTTACGGCGGATTCAAAACGATCGTTGATATGGTTTAAAGCTCTTAGTAGCTGCGGAAGCTGCGATCTTTCAACCAGGCTTCCAGCTCCAAGCGGGACAAGGTTTTACTTTCGTCAGAGAGCGTGACAACCAGCTCTCTGATGTTGTCATAGTCTTCGCCGGTGAGCTGAACAGGGTTGCCATTATGCAGGTCTGTTGTGATATCAGTTCCAGAGAAAAGATATTTCATAGCACATTGATCAATCGCCTTTTTATATTCTTTTTTGTCGGACTCCAGGCCTTTCAATGCGATTTCGGAATGACATTGATCCAGAGGGCGTTTGTATTGCATAAGTCTAATGCCCATGACGATTTCATGGAGCAACAGCCGCGACTGTTCTTTTTCTGAGGGCATTTTTTTGTAAAGAACTTCATCAATCCAGACGGCGTTGAGACTTTGTACTGCCAACTGCTGGGTTTTGCTATCGGCGAAGTTCACACCAATGAGTTCAGCAGGGATGGTCTTGAGCTTCACGGGCAGGATATACCATTTGCGATGAAGAGCGATATGGGCCATGTCCGAGGCAAAGCGAGGATGAATGTCTTGCATCTTTTTGATGAGAGGTAAAATTGCATTGGTGAAAGGGGTTGTGTGCTCAACTTTCACGGCGAAAGATTCAAAGGTGCGGTTGTTCACACCATTGCCTCCGCCAACGCTGTCAACGCCGCCCTCGGTCTGTCGACTTCCAGATTTACCTTTGGCAGAAGGAGTGCTGCCGTCTTTAGGTTGGCACGCTGAGAGCGAAAGTAAACTGAAAACTAACAGCAGAGCGAGGGGTTTTATAGGCGTTTTCATTTTGTATCTCCATGAACTCGGGTAAAGCGTTCGAAGGTTGTGAGATCGAAGGACACTTCCGTTAAGACATTATTTTCTCTTTTATAGATAACCACATGATTTTCAACGAGGTCGATGTAGCCACCTGAGCCTTCGAAGACCTCACGGTTTTGATCTGTCTCTTCGTTGGAAAGAGTTGAGATCTCCAGGCGAGGTTTTTCCAAAGTGTGCAGGAGCTTGAATTGGCTCCCCCGAGAAGAGGGAGCTGTCACGAGCAGGCAAGAGGTACCTTGGGGAGAGCAGACTTGCATTTTGAAGCCCTGCATGGAGGATTGCACTCGTTGTACGGCCACAGCCGGTAAAGCTGTGGTGATGAGGAGAGTGCCGAGTATCCATGTGCAGAAGGTCTTTAAAGTTTGATTCATAGTCTGCTGTCCTCTTCTTATTTCTTTTGATTCAGGAATTGTAAAACTTCTGAAGCATTGTGATCAGGGAGCAATCCTCCTGCGGAAGAATCATGAAGGCTGAGGGCGTTGCCGCTGGCATCCCATTTTGAAGGAGTCAGGTAACGCAGATCTGTAGCAGGCTTATCGAACAGAGCCATCAGATTTGCAGAGACAGAGAATGTTTTTTCGTCGTCTAAATCCATCTGGATGGTGCCACTCAGAATATTATTTAAGAGAATCAGGTTGGAACGAGCGTGGTTGTTATCGTAGGGGCAAAAGTCTTCCACCATATGATGACGACGAAAGCCAGGAGTTTGGGGGCGACATAAGTTGTTTTGATATTTCAAGACCCACTTGAAGGCTTGGTTTAAATCAATGCCCAGAGTCCGGATGCTGCTGAGGGTCTGTTCTCGAGTGAGTTTGCCAGAGTCGGCCACGGGGCTCAGCTTGGCAATGACTTGATTGGTGGAGAGCTCCTGGCCTTCGTGATCTTTGATCAGCTGATCAATGCTGCCTACGCTATAGCTGGTGGCTAAGGCGGTGTACAACAGTTCTCCCGCAGCCATTTGCCTTAAAACAACCAGGTCGGCAGTGTTGATTTTCATCTGATTAGCGCCTGTGAGGTCGCAACTTACTTCCGAGTAAGGACCTGAACCTTTGGTGACGACATTGCAGGAACTGAGACGTTGTGTATCCAACTTATCAGAGAAAAAGCTTGGGTGGAGGGTGAGGCTGATATTCATATCGGG
>JBCECD010000331.1:5027-5836 GCA_039206745.1 Bdellovibrio sp.
TGATAGAAGCTGCGTGAGGCCTTTTGATACTCGACCAAAAACTTCTGCATTTCGGCGACAGTGCGGATATCCGTTTGTCCTTGTCGGCGCGAGAGAAGGAATCGATCGGTTGGACTGTTGGTCGCGGCCATTCTTTTGATGGTTTTAGTGAAGGATTGAATGTCTCCGTATTTCTCGACATAGGGATAAACGCGAGCATAAATCCCTTCAAAGAGAGTGATACGTTTTAAAAAGGCTTGATAAAATTGTGCCTTTTTATTTTCAGGTTCTTTTTCGAGAGCCTGAAGAATCATTTGATAGGCTATAGGAAGGCTTTGCGGTGTCATCTTTTCTTCCGCTTCGGCAATTAAATCAGCAGCACTGGCATTATGGTTGGCAGTGATGCGGCCAGCACTTTTTTCACTGGCCTGGCATGTAAGAGGTAAGGCCATCAAAAGTCCTGCGCAAAGGGTGGCGGTTGTCAGGCTGAGCATTTTTATTTTTATCGTATTCATATAAACATCCTTTTTAGGGGTTGGGGTGTATATGTTTTATCACCCAACCTCACCTGAACCCTAGATTAGCTTTGTAAATAGTTAATGAAAAAGTTAACCATTTAGTTAAACTAAAACCAGCTCTCTTTCTCAGAGAAATTGCAGAGAAGAGGCCATCCAAGGCTCATTATATTGGATTTCATTGGATTATTTTGATTCATAGGCCTTTGCGAGATCGACAGCTGTCAACCTGATGAACAGATTCAAACTTCCCTTAATCAATAGCTAACTTTTTCAGAATAGAGGACTGCTCTTGAGTTACACCTTGAGCGGCTT
>JBCECD010000332.1:0-5782 GCA_039206745.1 Bdellovibrio sp.
TTTTTATGCCCATCAATTGGCGATTTCTGATAGTACGGTAGCAACGGCGTTGGTACGACTCACGCAAGTCCAGCTGGTTCAGAAAACAGAGCAAGGATTTGAACGGACCAAGGAAGAACTCTTGATTTCTTCTAAGAACCACAACTTGGCGTTAAAAATCTATCATAGTTCTATGTTGGAAAAGGCCAGAAATGCTATTTACAGTCAGTCTCCTGCGACTCGATATACCGGAACGGAGACGCTCATGATTGATCCAGAATTGCTTCCGGATGCCCATACGATTATGAACGAATGTCTGGATAAGCTGCTCGTATTGTTTAAAAAATCTCAAGAAAAATCATCTCTCATACATATTCAGTTTAATCTTTTTGAACTGAATCAATCCCAGAAGAAGGTTGTGTCATGAAATACCTTGGTCTATTTTTAGTTTTATTTTCATTGAATGTTTTTGCTCAAAAGACGTCTTTAGAAAACACAAAGCCGTACTTCGTCTGCGATAAGGGTGTTCAGGGAGGTGAATTAACGATAGAGTCTTGCCATCTGGGACTTCGTGTTCTTCAAGGCCTCTATGTCGCTCAAGATCAAAAGCGCTTTCCTGAAGGTGTCGATCTTAAGGCCCTCGAATGGGCCCTGCGATCCGGAAACATTCAAATTACGAAGCCCTCTGAATATTTTCAAATGGATCGGGAAAAGAAAGCCAACTACCTCTATCAACAAATGATTCGGGCGACGGGTCAGGCGGCCCCTAGCTTAAAACCTTCAGGAGCTATAGAGCTACCAGGTAGGGCTGGAACAGCGATGTCTACAGGCTCGCGCGGCGGTGGATTTGACACCGATGAAACCTCTCTATCTGAGGATTTATGGTACTAAGAATTCTTGTTGTTTTTCTTGTATGCTCTGGCGCCCATGCGAATCTTTTACCCATGCAGCCCCTCTTTGATGCAAAAACGCAGGACTTTTTAGGAATGGTGATAAATACCAGATCGTCCGGCAACTCTGATAGCATGTATATTTCAACTATTGCCATCGGGCCCAAGCAACAACAAGCAGTTCAACAAATGCAATCCTTGGGCTTGTATACATATATCGCCAATGGCAATGTCATTGGTACTAGAAAAGCTTATAGCGGCGTTTCTTTTGAAAAGAGCATGACAGTGGGATTATCAATAAGGTTTGGATCTCAGAGTGACAACTTTTTAAAAATCGGGAGTCGCACGACTTATGGTTTAAAGATCGATTGGTCGAGACTTTCCGGTGGAAGCTTAGTCGATGAAAATGGTACTTGGATCAGCGATCCAATCACCAGCATCGTCCAAGGAGGGCAAGTATTAAGTCAAAAAAGAACGGCAATGGAAGTCACCGCAGATATTCTTCAGGTTGCCGCCGTCTCTTCCTCCTTAGAAGACCGGAGAAATTCTTCAGATTGGCCAGAGATGAACTTCCCTGCTTTGCAACAAATTAAAAACCAGGATCTCAACCTACCGCAGGCAAACCAAATTGAGGGACGCGAGCTCCCATTGCCGTGGCAGCCCCTTTTGCGAGAGTGGCAGAATCAGGAAACCACACAACGGGAACAGAGATGGCAGGCATTTGTTGGTGAAATCAATAAGAATGCTCCACTTTGGAACAATATTGAAGCTCAAAAATATCTTCAAGGCATCTGTGACAGAATTTCTGCACAAGGTTCTGTGCTACCCCGATGCCGTATTTTCGCAAGTTTGAAACCCTATGCATTCTCTTACCCTGGCGGAGATGTTTTCATAACTACAGGATTTATAAACAGTATTAAAAATGAAGCTACCTTGGTATTTTTCTTGAGCCACGAAATAGCTCATGTTTATTCCCGCCATTTTACCAAGAATCTTGAAAAGAAGGATTTTGTCTCGGCATTTATGAACACTCTTTCCTTAGTAACAGCGGTCCTATCGATAAAACCATCTGCGCATCCGGTAAATATTCAAAACCTCTACGCCGGAATGATGACGAACTATACCAAGGAGAATGAGCTTGAGGCCGATGAGCTGGCATTCGAAATGTGTTTAGCATTAGGCTATGCAAAAGCCGATATTATAGATGGCCTTCAAAGTCTCGAAAAAAGCTTGGAAAATGATTTCTCTTTCGGCAAAACGGCGAAAGGTGGAATCTTAGAAACCCGTTATCCTTCTTGGGCAGAGCGGATAAACCGACTTTCCGAATTGAGTGACGACGGGAAATATCATGCGGCAAAACTGAATGAAGAACAAGACTCCCTACGGGTATTTCAGAAGATTCTCAAAAGACCTTTTGAGTTCTTTCGATTAAATTCGTTAGCCGACAATATGAATTCAGTAAACTAAGTTCTTAGAGCGTCGCTAACTGTGACAGCTAAGAAATCCATATTTAAAAGATTCTATCTTTTGGGTTGTTTCTGATTTTGACGCTACGACTTTAAGCATACGTAGTTCCTCGGTTCTGGTCATTGGGACCGTTGGATTAGACACCAAGAGGAGTAAAATAAAAGAAATCGCTGCTGCTATTGAAACCACCCACAATTAAAGGGACTAGTTCCTAGACAACAGCAGCTGGACCCTTTAATTGTTGGCGACTCCAATGCCTCCCAAATGTAGATCTTATTAAGATTTCATTAGGAGGCTGTGTTTTTTATCAAATACAAATTATGATAAAGAGCATACATGGCTATATGCAGTGCCAAATGTTCCGGCTTCTTCGTCGTATTCCACGTCCTTCTAAAAAGTCGATTGATATTCGCTCGAAACATCGCATAAGTGTGGTTCAGGCTGAAGAGAGGATCAAAGCCCCCCGCCTTTAACTCACCTTGCCCCACTACACATCCACGGCGCCCTTTAAACGCTTTATGTATCGCTTTCGGAAAAAACCTTCGTACGTCACTGACATAATGAGGATTTTCGTCGGACTTTATAATAGCTTGAGGGTGAATAAAATCCTGAAGCTCATGAAAAAGCATTCTCCTCCTCAACCTACGCTCATCTTTTCTTGGTCCATATTTTTTCAAAGATCGCTCCACCAAAAGCCCCTTTGCCGCCATCCGTGCAACACGGAATCCCAAAATACGACGAGATCCTGACTCTACAACAGACACTACAGATAAAGGCTTTAACTTACTATGTTCAAAAGTCTCCAGATCATCAAATTCCACCTCTCCACTGCGAGGATAGTTCAGCCGATCCTGTAAAAAACAAAGATAGGAATATCTTCCCAAGAACAGAAACTTCCGAATGATAGTTTTGCGATTCACCTTAAGGTTGAAAGCCAAACGTCGCTGCGAATACCCACTTACAAGATGCTGATAGATAAAAGGATTAAGGAATCTCTTCCTTTGTCGAAAACAAGGATCTAAAGTCGCCAAAGAAAAACTACGCTCGCACTTTTTACACCAAAGTCTTTGCAGTTGTTTACTGTCAGATTTCCTCCGAAAAGATCCGTAAGAGATGATGACTTTCCGCTGAGCGGACGCTTCGTTTTTAATAGAGCAATAAGGGCATGTTATAGACATAGTAACAACACAAAAAGCAATTTCTCTGCCACCCACCAACTGGGCCCTTTAACTGTTGATGCTCCAACAAAGAACGTTATTACTTTGTATAAAACCCTTTTGTTTTTTCGAGATTTTTCCAGAAGAAATTTAATGTAGAGAAAATAGAGATATTTCTGACGAGTGGATAAAACAACAGAAATTGCTGCTGCTATTGAAACCACCCACAACTAAAGGGCCCAATTGAGGACTGTTAAGACAGATATCTCCCAATAGTGACAGAATATTTCCATCCACTATATATTTAAGATCTCAATTGAGAGAGGAATGTCCCTTTAAAAGCTTGGGGCTATTCACCCACAATTAAAGGGACCAGTTCCTAGACGACACGACGGAGATAAGGGACTGCTTCTTCTACCACCGGCGCCGCACACCAAGCCTGAATCTCATTCGCGATCCTATGATCAGCCTGCTCGAAGGCAATCCCAAACCCATCTGGTAAACGTGGCGACTGCCCTTTATCGTTGCGCCAAACCGGGCGCCCTACGAGTTCCACAGCGCCTTCGCTTGTTCGTAAAGTCAGATAAATCTGCTCTCCGAGAGGAAGTGGTTGCGAGACAGCCACAAAGCATCCCCGCGAGGAGATGTCGAGAATCTTCACGATACAATTCACATTACCGCTGCTAAAGCGAACGTGTCCCATCAACTCTGTCGGGATACGATAAGAGCGGCCCTCTTCCTGGAAGAGATATTGGCGGACTGCCGTCATGCGTTTTTCTCCATAGAAGGAGACATAAGCATTATAGACAACAGACTTCTGCGCCGGAGTCAGGGTTTCATAGAGATTGCTTTTTTGATGTCCGAAGTAATCCAAGAGCTCCGGAGTCATAACGGGGTCCACAACTTGACCGGACTTACGCGCTGGGAAGATGAAGCGATCATCATCCATCATCACGAAAGCTGTTAAACTCTTTAAGTCATTACGCCCACCGAAAAGAACTTCGTGAACTTTTTGAAAATGCTCTCCGCTAGTGCTGAACTCAAGTAGAACGCCTGGAGCATTTTTGACGTAGCTGCAGTTCCGAATTTGGCCACGGCGTTCAAATCCCATCAGTGCTCGATAGAAAACCTCAGCGCGCGGATGAACTACACAGACCAACTGAGAACTGCGCATATACATGCGAGAATAAAGATATAAATACTTCATTAAGAGCATGGCAACACCATGTTTGCCATTACGAAAGTTTTTGGAGATGGCCAGAGCGGAAACCTCCACTAAGCGAGTCGCTCCTTTACGAATATGTTCATTTTCTTTGGAGTAAACATTATCTGAAGGAAAGCCCGCACTGGTGTCCATAACGAGACTGACCGTACCAACAACTTGTCCACGGTATTTCACGACGATAGTCGTAGTTGTGGGAAGAATAGAAAAGAGGGTCACACGCAGCCCCGACGGCTGCGACTCATAGATACCAGTATCAACATAACAATCATGTAATAGTCGGAATGAGGCCTCTAAATCCTCACGCGTGGTTGCCAGAGAGACTGAAAAGTCCTTATCAAAGACCTCTTCTGGGATGGAAAAAACTCCTCTAAAGATCTTGTCCTGCATGGACACAGGCAAGTAACGAAGCAGTTTCTTTAACTTCATAGATACATCCTTTGGACCAGTTTCATTAATGTAATTATCGGCGCGAGTTACAAAATAATATAGGGGTTTCACAAACTTCCACTAAAAAATTTTTTGCCTTTGTTTAAAAGCTTTACACTATCCTGGACTGTCCCAAATCGCGACCTTGGTTTAGAATATAGACCATTCATTGTGAGACATATTGAAATTTATATAAATAAATTTTTGTTGTACAAATGTCGAGTTTTTCAAAAAGAGACTACTGGATTTCGTTTAATAGCCGATAAGATGAATGACCACCTCAGAAATCAGGAGCTTATTCATGTCAGAGGCCAAAGCTATACCAGTCATTCCTTTGCACCGTCCAGGGAAAGAAGTTGGGAATCCTCGAGAAGAAGTACGCGATTTGATTGAACAGATCGTGAAGAGAATGGTCAACGTACCCGAAAGCGTGCACGTCACTTACAGTGTTGGTGACAAGACCACAGTCTTTAAGATCGACTGCTGTCAGGAGGCCTTCGGACGTCTCGTCGGCCAGCAGGCGCCCGTCGTCGAGTGCGATGCGCACGAGCCGCAGCGCCTCTTCGGCGGTGATCGCGCCGGTGAGCGACCGTTCCCAGCTGACCATGGCGATCAACCCGCGCTCGCCGGGCGTCGGC
>JBCECD010000333.1:0-5613 GCA_039206745.1 Bdellovibrio sp.
TCTTTCACCTCAACTTCGATATCAGCAGCGTCGATGGCAGAGTGACGAGTCAGCATCTCGCACACTTCCTCTTTAACACGATCATCAGAGCGTTTGAAACTGCGAGGGCCTCTGCCGTAGAATTGTCCTCTTTCGGATTCATACATGCTGCCACTGCGGTAGGAATCCACAGGATAGTCTGAAGAAGATCTGTCGGAGCTGGATCCTGATCCATAATTCGAACTGTATTGAGGACGTGAACTTGAAACACCTGCGTTGCTCGCATAATGAGAGCCACCATAACCTGCCTGATCGTAGGAAGGTCCGTAAGATGAGTTGTAGGACGGTCCATAATAAGAGGAGCCGGCAGAAGAAGACGGTGTATTCCCATAAGAGGACGATCCATACGCAGACTGACCATAGCCTGTGCCATAACCTGTACCGTAGCCTCCTGGCATGCCAGAGCCATAGCTGGAACCATAAATAGAACGTTCGCCCTGAGACGTGCGCTCGTTGTCGGCATAGCTGCGATAAGATCCACGATTGTTGTCGCGATCTCCGTAGATATCTCTCCTTCTCAGATTTTCACGGGAGTCTTCATTATAATCAGAGGGACGATAGAACTCGTCGTGAGATTCTGAAGCATCTACATCAAAGCTCGTGTCGCGATCTCTGTTATAGGCGTTATAATTTTGACGACCATAACGAGAAGACTCATTATGTTCCTCGTCCCGATATCCCGATCTCTCATCCATAGGATCGCGATCATACCATTCCACTCTCTGGCTGCCTTCGCGGCGGTAAGGTCTTTCACCCCGACTATATTGAGAACCTCTTTGTTGTGAGCCGGCATTGCGGCGCTGATTGTAAGCCATAAAATCCTCCTTATGGTTTTTATTGGTTGCTGCTTTTGATAGCGGGATCAGCATGAAACAAAAAAAAGAAGAGCAAAAGGATGGAGTCGCTTTCCTTTTATAAAACAAAGAAAGTATTTATTTTGTGTAATAAACACGTCCGAACCTGCCATCAAACATGGGTTCCGCTTTTGGCAAGCCTTGAATTTTTCCTTTATGCTGAGAGCGGATTTAAAAAACACTGAAAGGAGTTTTTATGAAAGTCTCAAATAAATGTGTCTTGTCATTCGTCGCCTGCATGGCTTTAGCGTCCGGGGCTGCGGCAGAAGGCCCTGATCAGCCGCGCTCTTCGGGAACAGCGACAACTCCCGGAGCACCGGCTTCCGGCGCGATCGCCACAGGCAAGACCGCAATGAATCAAGGCGAGAGTGCGCAAGACATGACTCTCACTCGCAGCATCCGTGAGAAGATCATGGCAAACAAAGCTCTCTCGGCGCAGGCAAAAAATATCACGGTGATTTCAGAGGGTGGACGTGTGACCTTGAAAGGCTCCGTACCCAACGCTCATGAGAAAGCCAAGATCGAAGAAATTTCTAAAAGCACGGCGGGTGCTCAATCCGTCATAAATCAGATCGAAGTCGTTAACTATTAAAAGGAGGTTTACGATGGCTAAGCAAGGAAGAAAATCTATATTCGGAATATTTGAAAGCAGAGCCGCCTTGGAAGATTGCATCACCAACTTACGTGCTGAAGGTTTCCGCGCGGAAGATGTGTCGGTGTTGATGGCAGAAAAAGGTGACACCAATACCTTTGCCCATGAAAAAGGAACCAAAGCTCCTGAAGGAGCGGCAATCGGTGGTGGCACCGGAGCTCTTCTCGGAGGAGCGTTAGGATGGTTGATTGGCGCTGGCGCCATTGCAACCGTTCCCGCACTGGGCCCTCTCGTTGCTGCAGGTCCTATCATGGCGGCCTTAGCTGGCCTTGGTGTGGGCGGCGCTGTCGGCGGAGTGGCTGGAGCCCTGGCTGGCATTGGCATCCCTGAGTATGAAGCCAAGCGCTATGAGCAATACGTCAAGGATGGTGGCATCCTGCTCTCTGTTCATGTTGACGATGGCGAATGGAAGGACAAAGCCGAGCGCATTCTCGAAACTTCCGGAGCCAAGGACATCTCCAGCTCCATGGAAGTGGCACAGAGAAAACCGAATGACCCTGCGATTCGTCCTCATCAGTTCTAACCGCTTCATTTCTTTCTAATCGAAGAGAGGAGTCCAACTCCTCTCTTCCTGTTGTATGAGGAGCTGTCATGCCGTCTAAAAATCAAAGATCCCCATCTCAACCAGATAAACCCGAAATTCCCGTTGATCCCGCCAAGAAAAAGGAAAAACCTGAGATCCCTGAAAAGAAAAAAGACCGACCGGAAATTCCTCACGATCCTCGCCGCAACGATCCTCCTCCCGAGATCGAAGAGATTCCCCCCGAAGAAACTCCAGAGGTTCCTGATTTACCCCGTCCACAACCTGCCGCCAAAAAAACATAATGAGGTGCTGCTATGTGGAGTTTGTCCGTGCCCGCCTGAGAGCTCGTTGCCCGCGCCATGATTGTCTATATCGCCGTCTCATTCCTTCTGCGCGTGGTTGGAAAAAAACAAATTGGCGAACCAGCATCATCTGCAAAGATGCAAAGAAGAATGAAGAACTTGCTCCTTGTTCCCCGCCAACTCAAAGCTCTGGTTTCGCCTTAACGAATGTAAACCTGAATACGAGCTGACACATTGTTTTGCAAAGACATTACATGAAAGCGCAAAGCTCGCAAGGAGGTGGGTGAAAAGCGCATCTCCGCACTGCGAGGGGAACCCCAATCACCCTGCAAATTCCACAGAGGAATCTGCGTCATATCAGGTTTTATCAATAGAGCATTCTGCACGCGCACAGCTCCTCTTTCGACAACAATACGCACCTCTGAATAGGTCTGCTGATCACGAATCGGAAACTCAAAATAAGAAGGAGCTGAGGACCATAAGTTTTCAGATCCTATCCGCTGCCAAGAACCGGCGGCCCAGGAAAAACTTTGGAAGAACAGAACTGCGGTGAAAAGTAGTGCTTTTTTCATGCTTGTCTCCTTTGGAAGGTCTGACCTTAGCCAACCTCCAAAAGAAGTCAACAGTTGAGGGACTCGGTAAAGTTTTTTTCTTCTATGGCTGAAGCCTGCGTCACTGGATAAAGTGAAACAGAGAGATTATAAACCTCCGAGGGCACTCTATTCTCTGTGGAAGCCCGCGTGTTCACCTTTTGCAGGAATTGCATGATTTCATCTTTCAGTTTAGGCAGCAGTTTAGGATCTAAAGAGAAGGTCAATGTGGCCTGACCTCGCTGATGATAAGGCACTTCACCGATCGCACCAATGGCTTTCTCCAAAAACTGCGTCTGCATCTTTTGCAGAGCTTCATTTGTCGAAGGAATATTAGCGGTTGAATATTGAGGCTGTGCCAAACGAAAGTTTTCACCTTCCACAACAACATAGCCCAAACGAATCAAACGCTCAAAGGCATCTTGAGCTTCCTCCTCCGAGATATTCAAGCGCTGAGCCATCCAGCAGGTGTCCAACTGAGCCCCTGGCAACTCTAAGAGAGTCAAAATACCCAAGTGATACCAATCAGAGAGATAGGACAGATGATCCAAAGCCAGAGGACTGAAAAAGCTGGATTTGTCTCTCTTGGCCTCGAGACTTCGCTTTTTTTCGGCCAAAAAAATCTCCGCATAGCTCTGAACTTTTTCCTCGGAAAAACCCAAGCCCCGAGAGAGACGCTGGAGCATGTCCAAAGTCAAACCATGCTGGCCACGCAAAATTTTCGATAATAAACTCGGTTCAATCTGGAGATCACGGGCGAAGGCTCGCAGTGAATATTTAGAATTCTTATCAACTCGGCGAGAGAATTCTTCATTGAGGAGGGCTACAAAATCAAAACGTTCAGATGTCATCATGGAAATCATGACATCTTTAAAAGACTCGATCAATCCGTGGCCGCAAAAGATGTGTCTAATCCCGACCAGACACACTCCTCTTCGCAGAGAGGTCTAGTTCTGAAGACTTCCAGTGTTGACAATTTTTTCAGAGACGGGTGTCGTAAAAAGAGGAGGCCTCTCATGAAATTCAACTGGAAGATGACAACAGGAATGCTCGCAATGTGGCTGGGATTCTCACCGGTTCAGGCAGGACATATCACTCACGGTGGAGACATAGTCCTGCAGGAGTTTCATGCTTACCGCCAGGAGATCTCCTCGGAGCTTTCGACTCTGCCTGGTTTTATTTTGCCTCTGCCAAACTTCATGACAGCCTGGGAGCGCGCCACCACACAAACGCATATCGAACTGCGGGACAAATTAGAATGGCAGGGCTTTGAGGTGATTGCGATCGTCCACCCCACTCTTCTGCCCCCGTTGATTGAAATCAACACGCCTCGCTGGCTGAGCTATCAGGGCAGTACCGAGCTGAAGCAAATTGTGATTCATGAATATTTGCCTGTGGTCGGCTTGGTGGACACTCAATATCAATACTCACAAAGTCTATCCGCTTATCTTTCAGGAGTGCAAAACAGATCCCTTGTAAGCCTCTTTAAGCAAGCACGACAAGAGAATCTTTTCCTCACCCATTCCGCTCTGTGGACCGAGTATTTCACCACTCCTGAGGCACGCCGTTTTCAGAATAAAGCTCCGGAGGCTTTGATCTGGTTGGCCTCGCAGATTCCTGCCCACTCAGATGTTGAGGGGAAAAATTGGCTGCAACTTTTCCAAGGTCTCTTTCCTCTACTCTCCGTTTCCGAGTATCAGGGAGCCTCCTTGGCCTGTGTTCACTTGAAACTTCAGCAGTCGTCCTCCAACTGGGCACAAAAGGCCGCGGAATTTCTCAAGCAAAAAGGCGCTCCTCCACGACTGATCAATCGCTGCCCCATCAGCTCCTTACCTCAATGACGTGTCTCACTCACCGCTGATGTCCAAGATGGAGGATCACTTGCTGGGAAAGAATCCTCCAGGACTTCGTCGACCTGTCTTTCTGGATCTTTTTTTATGCGTAGGATTTTTTTGGACTCCCGGTTTTCGAGCTTGTAGGCCACCAGCGCTCCCACCGCAAAAATAATAAGACTGCGGATCATAGGCACCTCCTCTGGACCCCTTTATTATCGCTATTTCATTCTCACTTTTCAATTCACCCTCGCTATTCTCTGTTGAGGAACAGAGTGGTCCGCTCCAACCCGAGGAGCTCCCCCATTTTCTTTGCAAAAGAACAGTCCCTGGCCAAACAATTTGCTTATTATCCCGATGATATTCGCGCGCCGGTGCAAGAGTTCAAAATTTACGCTCTCGAACAAGCGTCTCTCTATCTCATGGCTTGTGAAGCCCTAGCTCAACGCGGTCCTCAGAAACCCTAAGGGGACCTCTCTATGTTGCTTCACAAGAGGGACTGTTTTTCTTCTCTTTTGGGTCTATTTTTTATAGAACGATCAAAAGAGAGGATTTTATGCAGCTGAGTTTATTTTCTTTCATACCGTCTTTCTTTCTTCGCTTTACAGGATTTGTTTGTCTGGTGATTTCCACAGTCGCTCTCTCTCCGATGGCTCAGGCCACACCCGAAACTAAATCTGCCCCCTTTCAATATGAAGTTCTGACCCAACGCCAGGATGTGATCTGGGGTTTTGATTTCCTCGAAGACGGGCGCATCCTTTTCACCGAACGCAAGGGCACCATGGCGATTTTCGATCCTCGTCGCAAAGGGGTTTTTCCAC
>JBCECD010000334.1:0-5539 GCA_039206745.1 Bdellovibrio sp.
GCTCGCTACACAGTCTTCCTGCTTGAGCGCTCCAACAAGAAGTTCTGCACCGGCGTGCTCATTCCTCGAAATATTATTTTACCGGCAGCTCACTGTATGAATGCGGACCCGACACAGATGACTTTGGCTTTCGGCCTTCACCCTCAGGCTGGTCACTACACCGCTCGTCGCAGCAGCAAAAGCATCTCTCACCCTCTGTATCGCAAAGATGATATCACTCGCTATGATTTAGCTCTTGTCTATGTCGACTCCGGCGCTCCAGAAAAATTTTCTCCACTCCTCTTGCCCGATGAAAGCTTTCCTCTCCACGAAGGACTGAATTTCACCGCAGCGGGCTTTGGACAAAATGAAAGTCAAACTTCCAACGCTCTTCACTTTACGGAATTAAAAATTACCGCCTTAGATTCCACATCGGGTCATCTTTACGTCAATCAAGCAGCCGGGAAAGGGATCTGCCAAGGAGACTCCGGCGGCCCGGCTCTGATGAGTTACCAGGGACGTGACTATGTTGTCGGTGTGGCTTCCGCTCTTCTTCCCGATTCGACAGAGCACCCTGCGGATCTATGCCGAAGCACCGCTCTTTATATGAATGTTCAAAAATTTCAGGGCTGGATCAAGACCGCTTCAAAAGCATTGCTGAACTAGTTGATGGAGCCGCTCCCCTAAATATTTGGGATTATCAAAAGGCACCCGGTGTGCGGCTTCCTGCACCAGCTCCACCCTCAATCCTGGCAAATGTCCTTGCAGCTCTGTTGAGGACTTCAGATATTTTTGATCTTTTTCCCCTACCATCCAGATGATTTTCTGAATCCACTTTTGCAGAAGAGGACGCATATTTTTTTGTTGCGCCACAGACCACTGAGTTAAAGCCAAACTGAGCAGATCACGCGAGTAATCTTTTTCCTGCCGAGTCGGCTCATCCAAGCCGCCGCTGAAAACAGGCTGAGCGTTCCAATTGGTGATCAAAGTGTCCCAAGGAGCTTTGATAAACTCCTCAGCCCAATAAGAATCATGAATCCAGCGCGAACGTCGCTCTTCTGAACGCGGATCAAAGTCCACATTCTGATCGTTAAACCCAGAATTAGTGGAAATCAGAATCACTTTTTGCCACAAGGAAGGCTTGCTCTCCAAAGCATGCAAAGCCAACCGCCCTCCCATCGAATACCCCACAAGAATATTCAAATCATAATGAGCCACCTTGTCTTCGACCCACTTGATGAAGTTGCGACTCCACTCTTGAAAATTATGCTGCGGCGTCAGAAGCCTTTCATTGAAATAGTCCGGGGTGAAAATGCGCACGTTTTCTTGATCAGGCAGATACTTTCGCACAGCCGTCCAATCACCAGGACGGCCCAAAAAACCATGCAGAAAGAAAAGGTTCACCCTCATTTTTTCCACAGTGCTTCGTACTCCTTCCAGAAAAGATTCGTCTGCTCCGCATCCGGCATCAGCTCTAAAATCTGCAAATCCGCCAGATCAGCCTGAGTCGGCACTTCACTCCATTTTTGATACTGCCAGTTCCACATCTGAGCCCAGGCAGCAAAAGAAACTTCATGCTTATTGATAAAAATATCACGATTGAACATACGCGAAAAAATCTGTCCCCCGCCGTTGTTGATCACCACGATACGGAATTTTTTCGCATCCAATTGCGGTGTCACCCACAGTGAAGACAGATCATACAAAGTCGTCAAGTCCCCGACCAGACACCAATTCTCGGTCTCAGGATGAGCCCAACCCAAAAAAGTGGACAACTGACCATCAATACCATTGGCACCGCGATTTCCCGCCACTCGCAAAGGCATCGCCTCATGAGAAGAACAAGAATCCCACTCTCGAATAGGCAAAGAATTTCCCAAATAAACAGAGCCACTGCGCATCTTACGCGAGATTGCATAGATCATGCCTTGCTCCGAGCGCGGAAACTTTTCAAGCAGAGTCCGCACTGAATCAGCGCGCGCACTGTCCTCGAGATTCAAACGCACATTCTCTCTCTGCGGCTGAGGGAATTCCACCTGACCTAAAAGATCCAAAGAATAGCAATGCTGAGCCGGGCGACTCAAACCTGTATAGTGGTTGAAGCTCACAGAGAAAACAGGGAGGTCTTTGTATTTGTCTTCCAAATCTCTCCACACACGGCTCGTAGGCACTCCGCCAATACGCAGAATGGAGTCGCACAGTCCCGCCTGTAAAATACGGTGGACCATTTGCTCCCCTGAGCGGATCTCGATGTCTTTCAACTCCGCATGACCGCGCAGACTGGAAATGCCTTCGCAATAGACTGGCGCTTTGTACTGTTTCAAAAATTCAAGCACAGTTCCGTAGGCTTTTTCAGGCAAAATACCGACAATAACCAGAGGATGATGGCTGTTTAAAAAACTCTCTACTTCTTTCAACATGCCCAAGGGCAACTGTCCCGGCAGACGGGTTCTCTCTGCTGTCGACGGCGTTTCAATTTGCGGAATCGGTCCGTCAATCAATGGCTCTGTAAAACAGACATTCACATGAATAGGCTTCTTCCAAGAAAGAGATTTGAAAGACAGATGCGAATTCTCCGCATCCAAATCCAAAGCCACTTCATTGTAATAAGAAAACAATCCTACCTGCTCGATGGTCTGCGGAGCTCCTGTCCCACGATAATGTTTAGGTCGATCCGCAGTCACCATGATCAGAGGCAAAGATGAATAAGTCCCCTCCACCGCCGCCGGCAGAAGCTCTGCTACAGCAGTCCCAGAGGTTGTGATGATTGCCACAGGACGACGAGTGATCGCAATGCGCCCTAACGCAAAGAAGGCCGCAGATCTCTCTTCAAAAAAAGAATAGACACGCAGACTTTTATTTTCATCGAGTATATGCACGAGCGGACTGTTGCGGGCTCCCGCGCACAAAACAAACTCTCGTACTCCTGTGCGCACCAGTTCCTGTATGACTTTTCCCGCTAATTCCATATTTGTCATATTCTCAGCCCCAAAATCTTTCTCACGGCAAAACGCTTTTGTGACAACTCTCGCCACTCACGCTCTAGTTCACTGGAAGCGACAACTCCACAACCAGAACCGATCTGCGCAGAATCTTTATTCCACTGCAAGTTTCGGATCGCGACAAGACACACAGCCTCTTCTGCACCCCAAAAAGCAAAAGGCCCGCCAAACTGCCGCCGCCCCTCTTGTCCAGGGAAGGAAGCCATCCACTGATATCCCGCAGAGCGAGGTGCGACCCCCAAAGCAGGTGTCGGATGCAGTTGATGAATCAATGATAAAAAACCCGGTTTTTGGCGGCACTGAACTTCAATATCTGTTTTCAGATGATACAGAGTCGGCAATTCAAAAATATGCGGTCCCTCTGTTTTGACTTCTCCCAATCCACTCAAAGAGTGCTTGAGATCTTCCACCACAAATTGATGCTCTTGCATCTCTTTCACGTCCTCCAGCAGAGACAGGCGCTCAGCCTTCTCATTTTTGGGGCAGGTTCCCGCCAGGGCCATCGTCCGCAAAACGCCCTGAGAGTAGTCGAACAAAACTTCGGGTGTGGCTCCAAGAAAACCTTCGCCATTTTGCCAAAAGCCATAAACGTGGAGAGAAGGCGGAGCATCTAAAAGCTTTCGTAACATCAAAGCGCGCTCAAAAGAGGTCACGCTCTGTAAAGAACGGGAAAAAACCACAGGCACTGTCTTTTGCAAAACTCCGTCAGAAATCAGATGACGAGTTTTTTCTAACGCCACTGCGAAATCCGCCTTGGCAGGCTCATCCCAAGGAGCCTTCTCTAAGGGCACCTCAGCCAGAGGCCCCTGCTGAGATAAGAATGTCTCACAATAGGTTTGCAGCTCTAGGCGAGAAAAGCGATGGACACGAGCCCCTTTCCAGGGACGAGAAGCCGCTAAACTATAGAAATCGGGCGCAAATACGGCCATTTCCGGGCTTTCGCCCTCAGTGACGGGGCGAAATGGCCCCTCAACAAGAATCCATTGATCTCGATGGCGCAAGAGGGCCCCTGCCTCCAAAAAGTTTGTAATGCTTGTAAGCGTTGTGCTATTCTGCCGTTCCACTAAAAGAAGTCGTATTATGGAAACGCTAACTATGCAAACATCTCCCTCAACCCAAACCGTCAATGTCGGTGGATTTTCAATTGGGGGACCTCAGTTCACCGTGATTGCCGGGCCTTGCTCTATCGAAAGCTATGAGCAATTCCTGGAAACCGCCCAAGGAGTGCAAAAATCCGGAGCCCACCTTCTGCGTGGGGGTATTTGGAAAATGCGGACGTCTCCGCAGGCTTTCCAAGGCTTAGGCTCCTCCTCATTTGAGTTTATCAAAGCGGTTTGCAAAAAAACAAACATGAGTCTTATTTCCGAGGTCACTGACGCCCGCCAGATCGAAGAAATTTATGATCTGGTCGAATGCTTTCAGGTCGGCTCTCGCAACATGCACAATTACGCTTTGTTGAAAGAACTCGGGCAACAGAATAAACCCGTCATGTTGAAACGAGGCCTTGCCGCCTATATCGAAGAATGGATTAAAGCCGCCGAGTATATCACCAAGGGTGGCAATCCCAACGTGATCCTCTGTGAGCGTGGCATTCGCACTTTTGAAACCGCCACTCGCAACACTTTGGATCTTAATGCTGTGGCCTATGCGAAAAAGAACACCTCATTCCCCGTCATTGTGGATCCCTCTCATGCGGTTGGAATTCGCGCCTTGGTGCCTGAATTGACATACGCCGCAGCGGCCGTGGGGGCTGATGGAATCATTGTGGAGGTACATCCTCGCCCCTCGGAAGCACTCTCTGATGGGATGCAGGCTCTGACTCTCGAAGACTTCAGTACCATGATGAAAAAGTTAGAAAAAATTCTCACAGCTGTCGAAAGACCGCTTCACCCAGCGAAGGCGGAATTGCATGCAATCAACTAAGCACTCTCCCAATCCTGAAATCATTCGGGCCATGTTCTCCAAAGTCGCCGCCCGTTATGATCGTGGTAATAACGTTCTCTCAATGGGTATCCATCATTTGTGGCGCAAAAAGTTAGTTCGATACAGTGGCGCTCAACCCGGCCATCACGTGCTCGACTGCGCCACAGGGACCGGCGACTTGGCGATTGAATTTAAAAAAGCTGTCGGCCCTACAGGTGTTGTTTTAGGCACCGATTTCTGTGCAGAGATGCTCATTCCCGCTCCGGCCAAGGCTCGCGAACTCGGACTTGAGATTCAATTTGAACAGGCTGATGTCACTCAACTTCAGTATGCTGACAATCGCTTTGACCGAGCGAGCATCTCTTTTGGAATCCGCAATGTCGGCGATCCGGTCAAGGCCTTGCAAGAGATGGCTCGCGTGACCAAGCCAGGCGGCCAAGTTTTGATTTTGGAATTCGGGCAGGTTTCTTTGCCGATCTTTGGCTCCATTTATAATTTTTATTCTCAGAACATCTTACCTAAAATTGGTGGCTGGGTGACTGGGCAAAAGGAAGCTTACGAGTATCTGCAAAAATCTTCTGCCGCTTTTCCTTGCCGCGAAGAGTTTGTGAAACTTATGCAGGACAGTGGTGCTC
>JBCECD010000335.1:0-1217 GCA_039206745.1 Bdellovibrio sp.
CCATGGATGAGCGGAAAAAACTCAGCCGCCCACTTAACCACCGGATGCATTTCAGAAATGGGAAAGAATATTCCCGACAAAAAATACAGAGGCGCAATCAAAAAAGAATACACAGTCTGAAACTGATTGATGTTATGAACCAAGGCCGAAGATAACAGCCCCATCGCACCACAGGAAAGACCCACTAAAAATCCCACTGACGACATCGCTGGGATCAGCCACGGATTATTCATCAAACCAAAAAGCGCCAGCACAATCGCCACCCCGACCGCCATGATCGCGCCCTTTATCCCCACCCAGATCATTTCGCCAACGACCACTTCTCTGACTCCAATCGGAGTGGTGAGCATCGCCTTGTAGACATTCTCGTAACTCATACGCACATAAAAGCCATAGCTGCTCTCAAAAAAAGAGGTGAAGAGGGCTGTTGCCACCGTCAAGCCCGGAGCTAGAAACTGCATATAGGTCATGCCCTCAACATTGGTGATGAAGGCTCCTAATCCCAACCCCAAAGAGACCAACACCAGGGCGGGATCCGCCACAGTGGGCGAAAGGTTGGCAATAAAATCTTTTTTATACACAATCCAATTGCGACGGGTGATATGCAAACAAAGAACCAGAGATTCCATAAATTGACTAGGCATCGGAAGACAGCTCCTTCCCGGTTAACTTCAAAAAGACATCTTCCAAATTAGAAGGCCGTATCTGCAAAGGTCTGATCCCCTGAACATTATGAAATGCCATCAATGCATCCAGAGAAGAGGTGCGAAGATAAAACCCGGAGGTGTCTTTGTATAAATCAAAATTTGCATGATCCTGCAAACGTCGACGGATTTCCGCTTCAGCCTCGAGATGAAAAATCCCGACATATCCCGGAGCTTGAGCTTCAATCATCTTTTGCGGCGAACCTTCAGCCACCACATGCCCTTGATTCATAATCACCAGACGATCACAGAGCATTTCTGCCTCGTGCATATAATGCGTTGTTAAAACGATCGTCGTTCCCTGCTGATGCAACTCTCGCACTTTGCCCCACAGTAAATGACGAACCGCCGGATCCAAGCCTGTCGTCGGCTCATCTAAAATCAGCAATTCAGGTCGCCCCAAGAGAGCTCGCACAAATACCAAACGGCGTTTCATTCCACCCGACAGAGTTTGAATAAGAGCATCCTTTTTATGCATCAAATTCATATACTCCAACAGCTCATGGATGCGCG
>JBCECD010000335.1:1227-5388 GCA_039206745.1 Bdellovibrio sp.
CTCCTGTTTCGGAAGTCCAATAAAGGCACAATAAATCATCATGTTTTCATAAACAGTCAGACTCTCATCCAAGGCATTGTCTTGCGTGACCACGCCCAAACGCTTTTTAATTTCACGACCTTTTATTCTCGGGTCCATTCCAAAAACAGAAAGATCGCCTCCCGTTCTCAGAACTGTTCCGTAAACCATACCGATAAAGGTGGACTTTCCCGCTCCATTTGGACCCAACAGACCAAAGCATTCACCTTGCTTGATATGTAAATTCAAATCCTGGACAGCCTTGAAATCACCAAATGATTTCTGCAAACCCTTTGCTACAATCATAACACCCTACATTTTTTCACTACCACGTGACTTTCACATAATCTGCACTTTTCTTAGCTTCTCCATGATACACAGCTTCGATATTATTGCCATCAGGATTGATGGTTGACCTTCTTTTTGTTGCCGCAGAAGATGAATCACGGCTGTTGACGTATAAAGGAGGTTCTATGCAACTCAATGCCTTAGGAATTATTTCTAAAGATATTTTAGAGTCCATTCGCTTTTATACTCTTTTAGGTTTGCAGTTTGATCCCTGCGACAAAACCACACAGCATGTGGAAGCCACTGCTCAAAATGGCCTGCGCATCATGCTGGACTCGGAAGAACTTGTGAAGTCCCTCAAAACTCATTGGAAAAAACCAGACTCGGCTTCGATCAGCTTGGCTTTTAATTGTGAATCGCCACAGAAAGTAGATGAATATTTTAAAAAAATCACCACGGCGGGGTTTAAAGCGGAAAAAGAACCTTGGGATGCTTTTTGGGGACAACGATATGCTGTCGTCCTCGATCCAGATGGAAATCCCATTGATCTCTTTGCCGCTCTTGCGAAATAACAAGGGGCTGAGAGGTCTCAGACCCTTTTTATATGATTAATACAAATTGTCGCCAGAGCTTCGATCAAGATCTGCAGCCGACTTACCGTATTTGCAATACATCTTTAATGCATAGTCATACCCTTTAAAGTCTATACTGTTTCGACTTGTATAAGGAACAGAGGAGTAGGCAGAAAGATTTTTGCTTCCATTACGATATTGTCTCTGCACAACACTGCCGGAATAATTGCTATCCACAACACTTAATAAATATCCATCTGCGTTCTGCTCCATATCTACAAGAAGCCATGCATGAGATACAATGCCTTGAATTTGTAATTTTTGATATACAACTCTCTTAGACTCTTTCATCAGAGCATAAGTTTCATCCATCATTTCTTTTAGCTTACTTGGCGCAACTTCATAATCTCCAGAGAGACCACGAACCCATCCAAAACCAAATCCACCATCCATAATTTGACCTTGCTCGAGATATCTTTGAACAAGTTGATAGTTTGCACGCGTGAACTCACTGAAATTCTTATATCCAGGAATCTCAACAATTCCTCGAGCTGCAGTAATCCAACTAAGAATCTGCTCTACTTCGCTCGAAGATGGCTTAGGAAGTTCCGGGCGATACACAGTCAAATAAGTTGCGGAACGAAGAAGCATTGAGTGCCACCAACAAACTCCGCCATCAGCCAATCCACCATGATTGCCAAATGAAATATGATTTTCTGAGTTATAAAGGAGAGATTTAAAATAAGTCAGGTCCTTCGATTTTTCACAGAACTCAGCCTTTGAAGTGGCTGCCTTCACAGAAGTATTTTGTTGCGCAATCACCGGCGCACTCAAAGTTAATAGCGAAACTAAAATAATATCTTTATATTTCATCCCATACATCCTTTTTAGTGGTTATTGTTTTTAGTAATAGCAACATCAATGCGAGAAGTGTTCCACTCTCAAGGCAAATGTAAGCAGGACATATCGGGCTACTTATGAATTTTTTTTACGTAAAGACTAATGAGTAAACAACATATTTGAAGTCATTTTTATAAAAACAGTTAGTCTGAAATCAATGAGTGTGGTCATCACTGCTTCCAATATCAACACAATGAATTTATTGCAAATCCTCAGAAACCCAGACCGCTCCCGCGCACTCAGAGACTGTATGATTGAATGGACTGCGGAATATCGCCGCCCTAGTTTCACCAAAGCTTCATTGTTTTTTGTGCAACGAAAAACTTGTGAAGAATCTCAAAAGGACCGAACGGCTCTATGCTCTTCCTGGACTGCAATTTAAGAATCGTAAGAAAATGAGCGCTGCATGGAGACTTCCACGGCTCAAGGCACTACAGTGAATGACGTTTGGCGATAGACTTTATCAGTGATCGCATTAAATCAAGGGGGAATAAGTTATTTCACACTGATAGATAATGGCTAAAACATAAATCTCAGAAAGAGACACAAACCTGTTTCTGGACACACAGGGTGTCTAACAATTTTAGGCACTTCTATCTGGTTTTCTAACCAAACTCAATTTAACCCACTCTACCCCTCAAGCAATTGGTACTTCGTTTGCTAATAAAAAAGAGACATTAAGGATTTTATGAAATTGATTTTTTGTTTACATAAATTTACTCTGACCTTTTTTCTCTTAATGGGAGCGCTTTCCGCTGGCGCCCAGCAATCTACCACCCCGGCTATGACTTTCTCAGAGGCCCCTCATACTGTCCAACTCCTGGATGTCGGTGGCCCCGTTCTCGAAAGATTTTTAGATATTATTGAAAAAGCTGAACATTCTGTCGATATCTCTAATTATTTGATCAACTACAATGATTACAGTTCACTTTTGGTTTTTGATGCTATTCAAAAAAAGGCTGCGAATAATAAAAATTGTAAGGCCCGCATTTTATTAGAAGACTCTACATCTGCCGGCGTCGGATACCGTGACACAGAGTTTTGGGCATGGAGAAAGTTTGTTCGCGACATGAAGGCCCGAGGCATTGAGTTCCGTGTTTTCAATCCTCGCTCAAAAAACCCTATTAATGGAAACGTTCGCACCCATCAAAAGTTCATTATAGCAGACGGTCACGAAATGGTCCTGGGTGGCCGGAATCTTTCAGATGACTACTATGGTATAGTTCCTTTTTACAATCGTTTGGACAAAGAGATTTATGTAAAAGGTCCTATCGTAAAAGTCACACAGGATCGCTTTCTGGAGCTCTGGAACGGACCTATGGTTAAAAACCTTCTACAATACTCTGATGCAGAGGAGATAGAAAGAGATCGCAAAATCCAGCGAGAAGATGCCGGACACCTACGAATCTCAGGCCGAAGCAATGGCTCTCTTATTCTCAGAAATATGTCTCGGGCTATCGAAGAAGGTGGTGATGGCCTCAGCCTGCGAAAGTTCTCCTGGATTCGAGGAGGTGGGGTTAACATCACTATCCTGTATTCGGATCGCGTTATCGAGATCTTAAAAACCACAGGTTATGATCTGATGAACGATGAAGGCGAACCTGTACGCTTAACCTACTCGGACTTCATCCATGCTCTCAATGCTCCGAAAGAGAAAAACATCACCCTGATGCATATAAGAGAATTTAGAGCGCGCCTGAAGGCGGAGCTAAAACGCCATTCCCATGCAGATCTCTATCCCGAAGTTATCGTGAATAAAATTGGAATCGGTTTCGATTTGCCAGGCACTCTTCGTAAAGAAGTTAATTTCATTCCTTATTTTTATGAGACTTTAAAAGAAGCCAAATCTGAGGTTGTCTTTGAGAATCAGTATTTCATCCCCAGTCCTGCTGGATGGCAAACTCTGGACGTCTTACAGAATAACGGCGTAGCCATTAAATTCCTTACCAACAGCATGGTCAGTCAGGATGAAAATAATCCCGGAACTCTGACCCATGATCGTATGCGCGATTACTTAAAAAGTAATTCCAAACTCTTCCATCCTTTTGCTTTTATAGGGCAAAAGCTACAAGGTATTCCGGGAGCTTTATGGTGGCCTGCGACTGCCGCCAATCCTGATTGCGTATGGCAAATCCATGGTAAAGCAGTGGTCATTGACCAAGTCTCATCTTGGGTAGGCTCCAACAACTTTGACAATCGCTCCGAAGAGTTCAATCCTGAGACAGCCGTCTATATACCCCACAATGCAATCTTCGCCAAACAACTCTACAGATCCATTCACAACAACATTCTCAACTCTGAAGATATGTCAGTGAAAAGTGGATACTGGCAACGCTATGATCAAAAGAGAGAGCAAAGAAGCTTCACGGAAAAAATATTAGAT
>JBCECD010000336.1:0-5362 GCA_039206745.1 Bdellovibrio sp.
TTCTTGAACTGACAGGAGGATAAGCTCATTAATAATAAAAACAGACCGACACAACCCCGTCCACCTCTCATAAGGCCTCCCGGATTCATTATAAAAAATCACCTCCGGCGTGCAAGAAAAGTCTTTGATTTTACTAGACTTGTATGGCTAGATGGCCCCATTATGTTGCAACAAATTCTGGACGCTCTTCAAAATTTATCCCAGGAAAAGAAGAAGACTCTAGTCGTCTTTGATTTGGACTCCACTCTGTTCGATGTCAGTCCCCGCCTGGAAAGAATCCTCCTCGACTTTGCAGCCCTGCCTTTCAACCAAGACAAATTCCCCGAGGAGATTTCACTTCTCAAAAATGCCAAAACCCTGCGCTCCGATTGGGGTATTCAAGCGGCTCTGCAAAGAGCCGGACTTTCTCCCCAGTCTGTGGCTTTTCATACTGCCGTCACGGAGTACTGGAAAAAAAACTTTTTCTCCAACCACTATCTGCAATTCGATCGTCCCTATGAAGGCGCTCTGGAATTCGTCAAAGCCATTGACAACCTCGGTGCCGAAATTGCCTATCTCACCGGACGAGATGTTGAGCGGATGGAAACCGGCTCGGTCGAGGTCCTGGAACACTGGGGATTTCCACTGCATGAGCACGCTACTTTGGTGCTCAAACCCCATCGCAGTCTCGACGATGCTCAGTTCAAAACAGATTGGTTCATCGAAAAAGATAAAAAGAACTATGAAAAAATTTATTTCTTTGAAAATGAACCCGTGAATCTCCTGCATCTCGAACAGTTCTGCCCTCATGTGGAGATGATATTTTTTGAAAGCACTCATGCTGGCAGAGCAGCTCCGCCCTCTCATCTGCCCCGGATTGTAAACTTCCTGCTGAAAACAAAAGGGTCCTGATGCTTTATGTCGTTGCCACTCCTATTGGAGACACCAGTGAAATCACTCTGCGCGCCTTGGAGGTTTTGAAAACCTGTGACATTGTGATTTGCGAAAGCACAAAGGAAGCCTCTAAACTTTTAAAGTCCCACGGCATAACGGGTAAAACCTATGAGATTTTAGACGAGCACTCAACTTCTCAAGACAAGAATTCACTTCTGCCCCTGTGTGCGGAGAAAAATGTCGCCTTGATCACAGACTGTGGAACTCCAGGATTCTGTGATCCGGGTGCGGACTTGGTGAGACTGTGCCGACAAAATAAAATCACTGTGAAATCTGTTCTGGGAGCTTCGTCTCTCATGGGCCTGCTCTCTCTCAGCGGACGACGATTGGATGAGTTTGTATTCCGAGGTTTTTTACCGGCGGAAACAGAAGCACGTGCCAAAGCCTTGAAAGAGTTAACCCGCGAGAAAAAAGCTCTCATCGTGATGGATACGCCTTATCGTCTCAAAAAAACTTTGAATGATATGAAAGAACATTTCTCACAGAGATCTTTTCTGCTGACCCTTAATTTGAGTCAGGAGGATGAGTGCGTTCTCGAAGGATCCATTGACCGTGTGATCTCCAGCCTTCCTTATGAAAAGGCGGAGTTCATGTTGCTGATCTATCCGGCATAATATGTCTCATCTAATCCCCCTTCCCATTGATGAGTTCATCCCCTCTATCCTGGACAAAATGAAAAGGGAAAAAAATCTTGTTATCACAGCTGCACCAGGGGCTGGAAAGACGACGCGGTTGCCTCCGGCTTTGCTCACCATCACTTCCAAAAAAATCATCGTGCTCGAGCCCCGACGAATGGCAGCGATTGCAGCAGCCCATCGCATTGCCGAAGAACAGGGCTGGGAAGTGGGCAAAGACGTCGGTTACAAAGTTCGCTTTATGAACAAAACCTCAGCTAACACCCGTTTGCTCTTTATGACGGAAGCTCTGTTGGCGCGACAACTGCTAGAAGATCCTGAGCTGAATGACGTCGGTCTTGTTTTGCTCGATGAATTCCATGAACGCTCCTTGCATGTCGATCTGGCCCTTGGCCTCCTCCGAGAGCTTCAAGATCTGGGCGCAGAGATCAAAATTGTGGTGATGTCAGCCACTCTCGAGGCCGAGAAAATTTCTTCTTATCTTGGCAACAGCTCTGTGGTCTCCGTCCCGGGAAAGCTCCATGAAATGGAAATCCTTTATCAGAAAGGCTCCCAACTCCTTCAGACTTCACCGGCCTTTTTTGAGAATCTCACTCAAACTGTCAAAGAGGCCCAAAGACATACGACCCGGGACATTCTCGTTTTTCTTCCCGGCGTCGGAGAAATTGATCGTGCACAGAATCTCCTCGCGGAATGGGCTCAAGAAAGAACAATAGATTTGGTTCCCCTCCATGGTTCTTTGAAACTTGAGGAGCAAAGGAAAGCTCTGCAAAAAGGTTCTCGGCAGCGAATTATTTTGTCAACCAACATCGCTGAGTCTTCAGTGACTCTGGATGGTGTGGATACTGTCGTGGATTCCGGCCTGGCGAAAAGCCTGCGCCAGGATCATCGCACGGGATTTGCCCGGCTTGAGTTGGGGCGCATCAGCCTTTCCAACGCCATTCAGCGATCAGGTCGCTCCGCACGACAATATCCAGGACGGAGCTATCGCCTTTGGAATAAAATGGATGAGCTCTCTTTTACCAAGAGTGACACTCCCGAAATTCAACGCGTGGATCTCACCGAAAGCTTGTTGTTTCTCAGTGCTCAGGGTGTCAGTCAATTTGAGGGCTTCAGTTGGTTTGAAAAACCACCGCAACAAGCCCTGCAAAGTGCCGCTCGCTTTTTACAGATTACAGGGGCCGTCGACAGTCAACATCACATCACTCCTCATGGGAAAAAACTCCTTCAGTTTCCTCTGCCTGTCCGTTTAGGACAGCTGATGTTGAAAGCCGTGGAGTGGCACTCAGTCAAGGTGGGAGCGGAGCTCGCCGCTCTTTTGCAGGAAAGAGATCTTTTAAGAAGAGATTCAGTTGCGGCCTTTTTGGGAGATCAACTTGAGTGCGATCTCAGTGCTCGCTTGATGGTGCTGGAAGAATATCGCCGAACTCAACGAGCTCCTCCGGATGTTTCCCGCCATCTCCTGCAAACTCTGGAGCAATCAGCACAGCAGATCGTGGATCTCTGTCGCTCTTTGGTTCGCGGTCTGCCCCCACAACATGATGATCCGCAATTGGTAAAAAAACTTCTTCTCTATGCTTATTCGGATCGCCTCTGTCGCCGCCGAGCCTCCTCGGATCGGGCTCTGATGACAGGAGGACGGGGCGTGCGCCTTCATCCCGACAGCCTCGTGAAAAATTCAGAGTTCTTTGTCGCACTCAACGGAGTGGAAGGAGCTTCCGATGCGGAGACCCTGGTCAGCCTGGCCTGTGGCTTTGATAAAAATCTTATTCTGGAAACCTTTCAAGATAAGATTATCAAAACCAAAGAAGTCAGCTTTTCCGAGGAGAAAGGACAGTTCTTTTTAAAAGAATATAAAAGTCTTCATGGCCTCCCCCTCGAAGAACCCTCTCTCTTTCCGGCATCGTCTCAGGATATCGCCGACAAACTGCCCCTGATTCTGCGCGAGAAGTTTGCCTGGGTCTTAAAAGAAAACGAATCTCTGGCGCGCTGGTGGCAACGACTGGAATTCTTTTTTCATCACGACACTTCAGAGACTCAAAACAAATGGAATTGGGAGGAGTTGAAGTTGGAAGCCTTCACTCGAGCTTGCATGGGTGAGTCCAACATTCATGTGGTGACGACGAAAGATCTCGTCTTCTTTTTCAAGTCCTCTTTTCCGACAGAGCTGGTAGCCACTTTAGATAAGGAGTTACCTGATAAAATCACAGTTCCCAGCGGCAGTGCGATCTCAGTTTATTATCCTCTCGACAAAGCACCTTATCTCGAAGTTAGAATTCAGGAAGTATTCGGGATGATGCAAACCCCTCGGGTCTTTTTTCAAAAGATGCCGCTGACATTTCATCTGCTCGGACCCAATTATCGACCTGTGCAAGTGACCAGTAATTTGGAAAGTTTCTGGCAGAACGGCTATCCCGAAGTGCGCAAAGAATTGCGAATCAAATATCCCAAACATCAATGGCCCGAAGATCCCGCCGAAGGAAAACCTGAAGCCAAAGGTCGGCCTCGACGCTAAATCTCAAAATGCAAAGGATAGAAAAAACATCTCAGACAAGAAGATGGGACATAAAAAAAGACCCTCCGTAGGGAGGGTCTTGGAACTTACCAACTTGGTAAGTGACGACGCCGATTTCTTTTTCGAACGGGAGCATTCGTTCCGCTGCTCTCACCTTGATGTGGGTTCGAAGTTGGCACCGTCGGATTTGCTTCAGTCTGCTTCATAGCCGAACTCCTTTCGTGCTAGATTAAGAACTCCATTAGTATCTCAGAGATGCGGAGCGACAAGCGACGCTTTTTGTATTAGATTTCTATCATGATAGCTTCTTGATAATGAAGGCTGTCTCCAAAACATGACAATTCAATAACTTAATGCAATGAGCCATAAAGACTCCTCGCTTCCATAACCCTCCGAGACATCGAGATTTTTAAGGAAACACATAACAGAGAGAACTATTTATACAAAACTTCTCATGCGCACTTTTCGGTCATCAGTCAGAAATGGACCCTTTAATTGTTGATAACCAGCAGCTGGAACCCTTAAAAAATGGCATGACCTCAACAAAACTAAGTTCGCAACTGCGCCACCGGTCCTAACATCGTGGAGCCCGCTGGCACATCTCTGATCACCACCGCATTAGCTCCGATCAGAGCGCCATCACCAATCGTGATAGGCCCCAGAACTTTGGCTCCGGTTCCAATCATCACCTTGTTTCCCACGGTAGGATGGCGTTTCACCGGGTCAAACTTCGTCCCCCCCAAGGTTACACCATGAAAGATAATACAGTCGTCGCCAATAAAAGCCGTTTCACCGATGACCACTCCCATCCCGTGATCAATAACCAGACGACGACCAATCTGCGCCCCAGGATGAATCTCGATCCCCGTCAGCAGACGCGAGATCTCCGCCAACAGCCGAGCCAAAAAAAACCATTTCCCTTTATACAGAGCATGGGCTCCGCGATGAAAAATCAAAGCCTTAGGACCCGGATACAAAAGAGCAATCTCCCACAGAGATTTCGCTGCGGGATCGTAGTTTTTATAAGTCTGCAAAAGCTCGCGCACTCTCTCTCTCATTCAAATTTCTCTCGCAGATCTTCCAACAAAAAATAGCGGTCAAAAAGTTCATTATAGCGAGACCACTTCTCGCCAGAGCCGCGCTCCGCCTCAATAATGGTTTTCAAAGAACTCACCTTGCTGTCAAAATCATCCACCATCGCCACCACCATGGCTTCCAAAAACTTGGGCCGCTTGGGCGAGCCGTATTCCAACTTACCGTGATGACTCAAAATAATATG
>JBCECD010000337.1:0-689 GCA_039206745.1 Bdellovibrio sp.
CATCCGCATCAAGGGCATTGAAAAAGAGATTGAGGGAACATACTCAATTGAAAAGGATGTTCTGAACGCCCAATTTAAATTGAAATTGGCCGATTTTAAAATCACCGGCATCAAGTACATGGGTGTGGGTGTGAAAGACGAAGTGACTGTGTCAGTCACAGTTCCAATAAAAAAAGCGCAGAAGAAATAGACAGTCCGTCGTTTCGAAGATGGAAAGCGTAAAACTCACAGACAGAGTTCGCGGGATGATTTTCTCAGTTTGAGAATATTGAACGAAAGTGGAGCTTTCTTTCAGGGCTCTGAACTAAAATCATACTCACGAGCCTTTCTTGGCTTGAGGGGGAATGAGTCATGGCAGTTTCTGACAAGTCTGTTCAGAACAAAATGCATCGTTCTAAAATCAGGAAGTTCGGAGTCCTTTGCTCCCTTTCCATTTTGATCATCTCATTTCAAAACTGTCAGCAATTTGAGCCTCTCGATCAGGCAGAACTCAACAGTTTGAGCGGAGGGCCCTCCGGTGACGGGGACCTTGATGAGGAAGCTCGCAAAAAACGTCTGGCGGAGTGTGTGTCCCTGTTAGGCAAACCCAGCATCTCTTCTCTCTCCATATCTGAAGTCACCGTCTTGTCGGGAATGGCCAATGGTGCGGGTGATGCCAACTCGGCTAATATCACAGTGCAGGCCTCACG
>JBCECD010000337.1:699-5186 GCA_039206745.1 Bdellovibrio sp.
GATAGCGGGTCGCGCTTCGCCTTGAACGCAGCCGGTTGCAGCAGCTCAATGGTGACAGTGCCTATCCGCATGTTGTGACGAACGCCATTGATCTCGGTGGCAATCAAAAGGTTCCCAGTGATGTCACGGCTTACAAAAATGCACTGAACTCTTTGGTGCAGAACTCCGTGCAGGTGAATAACAACAATCAACTTTTTGATGAAGGGACCAACTCCCGAACAGTGTCCTTTCAGCCTGTGCGCAATGGTACTAATGAAGAGCGTTTGCGCTGTGTGGAAGGAGTGGCTTACTTCCGCGTCCTCGTGCGCACGGAGATCACAGGTGAAGGCGGCAAGAGCTATGACTCCGATCCGAAAGTGGTTAAAGTGATCTTGAAAAACAACTGTTGGGCGGACAGTCGTCTGATTCCAACGGGAATGGTTCTGCCGCGGTTAGTGCAGTACGGATCTCAAGGGGCGATGGCGGGAAATATGGCCGTGGTTCTTGCACCTAAGGAGGCTTCGGCCAGCGAACTGGCTGAGGTGGGAGCTGTTTATGTCTTTGAAAAGAGCAATGGTCAATGGCAATACAGCTCGCGCTTTCAAGTTTCTGATGCGCAAGCGCGGGACACTTTAAACAGTGTCACTCTTGCCAATGGCCGCATTATCGTTGCTTCGAAATACCGTGATGGCCGAGGCACCGTCTTTGTTTTTGCCAAAAGTGGCGGCGCGTGGAGTCTCTATCAGCGCCTCACACCGCCGAGCTCTCAGGCCAATCAAGAGTTTGGTCAGGCCTTGGCCGCCGAGGGCAATACTCTTTTGGTTGGCGCGCCTAATTTGAATAATTCCGGCGCGGTGTATGTCTATGAATTCAGTCAAGGCAACTACGTTTTAAAACAGACCTTGCAAGACGCCGCTGCCGCTGAAAACAAAGGCTTTGGTATGGCGTTGAGTGTGAATAATGGAACTTTGCTGGTTGGAGCTCCGCAAGCTCTTTTGCGGGAGTCGGATCGCGCCGGCGAAGTTCATGTGTTCTCTTTATCAGGGGCTTCCTGGAGCCTTGCTCGCACCTTGCAGGCTCCGACCAATGACAGGAAATTAGGAATGAAGTTCGGAGCCGCTGTGGTGGTCCGCGATGGTAAAATTCTGATTGGCGCTCCGTCTTATGCCACGGATGAAAAAGATATCAATAAAGGAGCCGCTTTTTACTACAGCACAGCAAACGCCAATCCTGTGACCCTCAAAGGGGAAGCAGGAGATCAGCTTTTTGGACAAGCTGTGGCGATTGCCAACACAGGTCTTTTGATCGGGGCTCCTTATGCTGAAGCTCGGCGCGGGCAGGTTTACTATTATGCCAACGAGGTTCTGTCTTCACCCAAGGTGACGCGCAGACATTATGCGACGGTTTCAGCGGAGCAGGATAATTTCGGTAGTTTTATCGAAGTGGTCGGTTCCGAGGTTTTGATTGGAGCGCGCGCGAAAAGCAGTCCCAACATCGGGGGCGGGGCTGCTTATATTCATGTGATCAAGTAAACGAACGAAGGGGTTCATCGTGAATTTACGGGGGATTGTTCTATTTGCCATGAGTGTGGGCGGGAGCTTGTCGGCTCAGGCTGACATATCTGACAGTGTCCGCCGCGATAAAGCGGTGGTGCTCTATGAATTCAAAGAGACATCCGGTGATATCATTGATACGGCTCACCCAAAGTATGGAGCGCCGTTGAATCTGCGACCTTATTTTTCAGGAGTGGTGCGCACTCCGGGGGCGCTGAAGATTTCTGAGCCCAATGTCATCACATCTCTTGCGGCTGCTGATAAGATCACCAATCAATGCAAGTCCACACGAGGTCTGACTATTGAAGTGTGGTTGCAAAATGCAGAGTCGGTGGAGGTGAGATCCGGCTCTGATGCCAAGAAGCGTCCGCAACCTCTGCGTATTGTCTCTCTGTCCAAAGGGCTTCTGAATCGCAACTTCTTGCTTGGCCAGTTCTACGATGCCGGCAATATGTATCAAATCGCGGTGAATACCAGTGGCAATGAAAACGACAGTGATCGCCTGGGCGGCTCTTTGGTGGAGCCGGTGCGCAGTAAGACCTCTGCGATACGAGTGGGTGAAGAGGATGAATTGCAAAAAGTGGTCTTTTCCGTCGGTGCTGAGGGCGTGGGACGTCTGTATTTGAGTGATCGCAACGGACAGATGTATTTATCTGAAACCGTAGCCACAGGTTTGGGTGGCACTTTCAATACTTGGCGCAGTGGCGCCTTCCTGAGTTTGGGAAATGAATACATGAGCAAAGCGGAGGCGACCAGTCGTTTTTCTCAGAACGACAACTTTGCCAGCTGCCGAACCGCAGAGTGTCTGGAAAATCCGAATCGCTTTTGGAAGGGCTCTTTGTATTTGGTGGCCATCTATTGCGAGGCGCTGACTCCTGAGCAGATCTTCGGTCTGCAATCTTTTCAGCAGATCACCAATCCGGTTTTTGATGTGGATGTGAATTTAAGCATCACGCCGAGTTTGAAGAGAGCCCAGTCCATTTATCAGCGCATCACTTCCTCTAAAACACCGGTGACCAATCCGATTCTCAAGGAGATGGAGCAGCTGATTTTATCAGGAGATGCTGTGGGCGCGGCGGCTCTGGCCAGTCAGGAACCGAGTTTTTACAATATCACGGTGAAGGATTTTGCCGCTCGCATGTCCAATCGCGATGAGACGATCAATGTGCCACTGAATGACTTTACCGCCACGATCATTGGTGCTGTTCGCGATGATATCAGTGCGCAAAAACTTCTTTCTGAAGACATGGTCTATGTGGCAAATCCGCAAAAAGCGGCGGTGCCCAGTGATGTGGTGGACGATATGCTGCGCTCGAATAATCACTACGAGGCTCTTTCCAATGGCCGTTATGACCTTTCCAAAGTTTTAGTTCGCACCACACAAAAAGTCTTTGATGGCAAAGGAGCTGTCAACAATCCGACACCAGCGGGACTTTTGACGACTCGTCAGTGGTTGGCAGCCCATGCTGTTGCGGGGACCAATCGACGTCTGGTGGAATTCTCTTTGCGCCAATTCCTGTGCACACCTTTGGAAAAGGCTGCTGACAGCATGGGGCCTGATGACGTTGTAGCCCGGGATATCGACCGTTATCCGGGTGGGGTGCACAGTAAATACACGAGCAATTGCCGCTCTTGTCACACGATTATGGACGGTCTCCGCCCGGCCTTTGCGCACTTCACCTATAGCAATAGCTTTGTGAAACATTCCTATGTTGTGCCAGTGGCGGCGATGGATGAAGATGAGGATCAAAGCTTGGGTATGAAGCAACAGCCCCGCTATATCGCTTCGAAATTAAATCATAATGAAACGGTTTATCCTGAGGGGCGCATCACCACGGATGATCGCTGGGTCAACAACGCCAATCGCGGGTTGAATGCCACGCACTTTGGTTGGACTCGCAATTCAGGAAAAGGGATCAAAGACTTCGGCCTGCTGCTGGCCGAGTCCAAGGCGTTCCCGCGCTGTATGGCGGAGAGAGTGTTTCGCTCCGTGTGCAAGCGAGAAGTGGCCTCCAGTGATCAAGCGATGATCAACGAGGTGGCGACGGAGTTTGAGAAAAATCGTCAGTATAATTTGAAATACTTGTTCCAGAAAATTGTGACGACGACAGAGTGTCTGGGAGGGGAAAATGGCCAATAAGAAAATAGTGGGCATCAGTGCCACAGTGGTTGTTTTGGGAACTGTTCTGGTGACCATGGGGAATGGTTGCAGTGGTCAGTTCGGTGCCTTCGAGGTGTTGCCAGGCCTTGCAGATCAGGGCTCTAACAGCGCTACGGATACAGGCAGTTTGGACAGTGAGGTGATCCCGGGAGCGAAAACAGTGTCCTTGGTGTATGCCAATCAGATTTTGGATCAATTGACTTCCTGTGCGGGAGTGCTGAGTCCTTCTGATTCCACTGTGAAAATGTTTGAAGAAAAAAAAGGGGCCGTGTCGACTTACGGGACTGCTGACTCGGTCAACCCGGCGATGATGATGGCGGTGATCAGTATTGCCGGGGAAGTTTGCAATGACCTGATCAACCAGGAGATTCAAAGCGGAGGACGGATTTTTAAAGACATGAATCTGTCTGGCAACGCTTTGCCTGCTGACGGTGTTTTACGAGGGGCCATCTCACGTCTGGCTTTGAGTTGTTGGAATCGTCATGAAGAAAATGACGAACAGACGGCAATGCTGGATATGATTTACAACTCCATTGGCAATAGTGAAAACGGAGCGGGGAGAAAATCCGCTTTGATGGTTTGCACATCCATGCTGTCCAGCCTGGACAGTCTGCTCAACTAAACCAAGGCATTAAACTGGCAAGGGGTAAATATTTGGCCATTGCCCATGCAGACGATCATTGTGCTCCTGAAAGATTGGCTGAACAGGTAGCCTTATTAGAAGACAATGAACTGATTGGTATATGCGGCAGTAATATCCAGCTAATTGGCCAAAAAAATAAACGGATATCATT
>JBCECD010000338.1:0-5144 GCA_039206745.1 Bdellovibrio sp.
ATAACAGAGTCGGAGGAGTCACAGTCAAGTTAGATTGGCCTGAAACCGCGCCTTGAGTTGCGGAGATCACAGTGTTACCTGCAGCTTGAGATGTCGCAAGACCTTTGCTGCCGGCATTGTTACTCACTGTTGCCGCGGCTGTGTTAGAGCTGCTCCAAGTGACGCTTGAAGTGATGTCCGCAGTTGAGTTGTCAGAATAAGTTCCTGTAGCGATGAAGGCTTGAGTTGTACCCAGAGCGATAGAACTTGTTGCAGGAGTAACTGCGATGGCCAGCAGTTGCACTGCTCCGACAGTCACTGCGGCTGAACCACTCACACCTTGATAAGAAGCTGAGATGGTTGCAGAACCCGTTCCTTGACCTGTTGCCAAACCTTTAGAGCCGGCATTGTTAACAGAGGCTACCGCAGAGTTTGAGCTAGACCAAGTGGCACTGTTAGTCAGAACAGCTTGGGAACCATCAGTGTAAAGTCCTGTCGCTGTAAATTGTTGAGTCAAACCTTGAGTGATTGCCGCAGTATTCGGAGTGATTTGGATCGAAGCCAGAGCCGCAGGTCCGACATTCAAAGCGATCTGTTGTGAAGTACTGCCTTGAGTTGCTGTGATAACAGTAGATCCTTGTCCTAATGCGGAGATCAGGCCCGCACTGTTCACTGTCGCGACGCTTGGATTCGAAGAACTCCAAGTGACGTTGTTAGTGATGTTGCTTTGGCTGCCATCAGTATAAACTCCGACAGCTGTCATCTGTTGAGTCAAACCTGGAGCTACAGTGGCATTAGCTGGAGAGATTTGGATAGAACTCAGTTGCGGTTGAGTCACGGCTACTTGAACCTGTTGGGAAGCCGAACCTGCATTGGCAGTGATAGTGGCAGCACCTGTATTCACAGAGCTGACCAGACCGGCGTTTACAGTAGCAACAGTGCTATCTGATGAAGACCAAGAAACTTGGTTCGTGACATCAGCTGTATTGCCATTTGAAAGAGTCGCTGTCGCTGTCAACTGTTGGCTTGTGCCCAAAGGAATTGAAGGAGCTGACGGCGTGACCACAAGACTGTTGATAACAGGAGCTGTCACCACGCAAGAAGTCTGAGCCGAAACAGAACCCAAAGACGCTTGAACAGTGGTGCTGCCAACATTGCCTGCTGTTAACAATCCAGGAGTGCTTGGAGCATTGCTTATATTTGCAACTTGAGATTGAGCTGTCGACCAGTTCACATTGGCAGTGATATCGCGGATGCTACCGTCACTGTAAGTTCCGATAGCTGTATATTGTTGAGTCAGACCGGAAGCGACAGAAGCGTTCAGAGGAGAGATTTGCATCGATTGCAATTGAGCAGAAGTGATAGTCAAAGTGGTTTGAGCTGAGACATTGCCGAGAGTGGCAACGATCACAGCATTACCTGAGGTGGCGCTAAGAGTTTGAGCCAAACCTTTTGAGTTGCCTGAATTTCCGATTGTGGCTGCCGTTAAATTGGAAGAACTCCAGTTGACAGAAGAAGTCACATCTTGAGTGGAGTTGTCAGAATAGGTGGCTAAAGCAGAGAACTGAACTGAAAGACCTTTAGCAACTGTGGGATTGACAGGGGAAACAGTCAGGTTTGTGAGAGAAGCTGAAGTAACAGAAACTCCGGTTTGTCCGGAGAAAGCACCTAAAGTTGCTGTGATAATAGTTGTTCCCGGCGTGACGCTGCTTAAAACACCTTTCTGTCCAGCGGCATTACTCACTTGTGCTACAGATGTGTTTGCAGAAGTCCATGTCACAGATTGAGTCAAATTAGCTGTGGAGCCATCATCATACTGTCCTGTTGCTACCAGTTGTTGGCTGAGACCAGCAGGGATGCTGATTGTTTGAGGTGCGACAGTGATACGTTGCAATTGAGCAGCTGTCACAACTAAAGGAAGAGAAATGGAATAGTCCTGATAATGAGCTTTAATATAGACCTGACCAGGAGCCAAAGCTTTAACTTGGTTAGGTAGAACGCCAGGTTCGCCGAAAGCGGCGATGCTGGGATCTGAACTTTCCCATTGAACATCAGCAGTGATGTCGCGATGAGTGTTGTCGTCGAAAGTCACAACAGCTTCATAAGTAACGATTGTTTGAGTAGGAACTTGAGAAGCTGAAGAGGTCACTTCAATACCAGAAACAGAAACTTTCTCTGAAGCAAGTTGAGTAAGGTCTGAGATCTGTCCTCGGCCACAGGAAATAAGAGCAAGGGAGAATAAGCTCAGGCTGAGTAGATTGAAGATATAAGTTCTGGTTTGTCTCATCATACACCTCTCGACTGCTAAAGTAAGTTCAGGTTCCCAGCGGGAGAAAGTAATCCCCTTGATCCGATAAATAAAAGTATAGGGAAGGACTTTTAAGGAAATTCCTGAGAAATGTGTTCAGTTCAGCAAAGACTTGTTTCATTTTGAGGCGAAATGAGATGAGAATCAGAGTAAATTTATATTGAGGAGGCCGCAGGGCCTCCAGAGATGAGCTTTTTCTTTATTATATAGAATAAGGGAGAGGTTGCAGTTCAACGGTGAAGCGGGCGCCTTCAACGTATTGATAGTTGAGATCTCCGGGTAGCACGATGGAGTTTCTCTCAGCGTCGTAGCGCCAGCCTTTTCTGCTTTTACCATCCGCCACGGGAATCTCCTGCTGACCATAGTGCACACGGATCATGATTCTATTGTTCTCAATGCGTGGACGTTGGCTGAGGAAAATCTCTTTTTCCAAAGTTTTGACCGTGATGCCATCGCCCAATTTACCCAAGTCTTCGCCGAATTTAGGGCTGAGGATGCTCATGATATATTTATCGCGAATTTCTTCGGGTGTGATACCGGAGCTTTGATTGGCCAGAACAATAAAGTTTTCCAACTTCTGAGGCCCGATGGGAGCACAAGTGCCATTGTTTTTCGGCGTCTTTTGAGTCATGTCAAAACAGCGGGGGTTGTATTTGGGATGAATGCGCATACTCCAGTCCTTGGCAGAGTCAGGATCTTTTGCATTCACGAGCACACCATACACCGCCACTTTGTTGGCGCGACCACCTTTAAATTGAGTCAGAGTGGCACTCATTTCCTCGGCACTGATTCCATTGGAGGAATCATCGGCATCCGTCAAAAGAATGACAACCAATTGAGCCTCAGGTCGGAAGAAGTCTTCATTGGCAGCCCCTCGTCCTGTTTTTTCCAGAGCAGCTTTCAATGGAGAAAAAATCTCCTCGATCTCCGGGCCACCTTGTTCGTAGGGAGAAACTCCGATATTCAAAGTGGAGGCGAGGATGGAACGGGTGTCAGCTTTGGTCACGAAGCGCCGGTTTTGTGTTGCACCCTTGGCGTCTTTGATGAAGCGCAGCTCGCCGATTTCGAAGTTGTCTTTTTTATTTTTAATATAATGTTCAGAGCTGTCCCAAACAGAGATCACGCCGATATGGAAGTCGATCATTTTATTTTTGACGATACCAGCGGTAAAGCGATCCAGGTTTTTGATCAGATTGGCCTGAGCGGACTTCATACTGTCGGAGTTGTCTGTGACAAACAGGATATCCACTTGCGGATTGAAATCCAACTGGCTTTGCCCACCGTCTTCAGTGATCCAAGTGAATGTTTGATCGGCAGGAGGTTCCTCCGCAGGGATGTCCAGGCGTGTGTCAACAAGTTGTTTTTCAGTACGCAGAGATACGGATTCTGGGCTGCAAGCTGCCACCAACATCAGAGCGGCGGTATATATGATCAGAGCAATGAGGTGTTTCACATCTTCCTCCTAATTCCTTTGACACAACTCTTCGCGGAGACTTCGAACTTGTCGAGTTCGTCAATCCAAGGACGTCCGTCATCCATAAAAACGAGTTTGTCATCACCCACATCTTTGAACTCACCTTTTTGATAGGAGTTCTCGGACAGTTGAGTGTCAGCGTGGACACGCTGAATTGCTTCGACTTCAACGAGATTCAATTTTTGAATCACTTTAAAGTTGGCGTCCGTTTCCTTTTGCGCCAGTGTTTGCACTCGTTTTTTCAGAGTGATAAAGCTGGCTGAATTAAAGTCACGAACCTCTTTTTTTAATGCAGACTCAGGAAGTCTTTGCAAAACCTCAAAGGAGGCCTTGAAGCGCAGAAGTTGTTTCTGGAATTCCAGGTCTTTGTATATCAATAAAGGCAGGCGTTGAGCGCTGTCGCCGATATCCGCCAACTCCAGAGGAAAATAATCGACTTTGCGCAGAACCGCGGCCAAGTCTTCATTCCAACCTTTTTCAGCGAGGTTCTGAACTTCCATAATGCGTTTCTTCTGCTTGTCCTTGAAGGTCTGATGAGTTTCAAAAACACCTTTATAATCGCACATGCGCAATTGAGACAGGGACTGCAAAAGATAAGCCTCTGCATTGACAACTTCTGCGAACTGCGGGCTGAGCAGAGTTTTAGTTTGCGCCAGAGATTTTTGATAGTCCTCTTTGCGGAAGTAAGACCAGCCTTTTTCTTCTGTCGATGTTAACCAGTAAGTGTTTCCGCGAGGAATCTCATTATAGAGGCGAAGAGCTTCGTCAAATTGTCCTTTTGCGAAGACAGAGCGGGCTTTGCTCAGGCGCTCTTTATTTGCGCAATCAGAGCAAGCTCCCAAGGCCTTTTTTTCCAGGTCTTGAGTTTTAAAAGAGCCTGCTTTTTGTGAAGCCTTCACCCAGGCTTGAGACCACTCACTGACTGAAACTCGTTCTGCAGCCAAGGCCTGTTTATGCCAGCCGCAAACCAGAATCGTGATCGTGAGCAGGGTGAAGATCAGACGGTTCATAAAATCCATCCCAATCCCAAAGATCCGACAACAGTATCGAGAGACCGGCTGCCAGTGATAAGTTGATCTTCATATTTTTGATAGCGAACTTCAGCGCGAAGGGAGATGTGTTTGCTCATCCAGGCGCCCACGCCCAGGCCACCAGTGTAAATGGAAGTCGTGCCACTGGAAAGCTCCAGAGCTCCGCCACCGGCCAAGAGGTAGATATCAAATTGAGTGACACCCATATCTAAGAAACTGGTTTTTCCATAGATAGGATACCAATTGACAACTGCCATGGCTGCATTGAGAGGGTAGTCGAGATCGACGATCGTGGCGCGACCACCGGCTGCATAACTTGCTCGGGCTTCGTTGAAAATTCGAGTCCCTTCAT